>JAKAZH010000084.1 GCA_021815935.1 Actinomycetes bacterium | reverse complement strand
CGCCCGACGGATGCCACGGACGCACCGGGGATGCTACGATCCGTAGACCTTCTGGGGGCGTAGCTCAGTTGGTAGAGCGCTTGCATGGCATGCAAGAGGTCGTGGGTTCGATTCCCTTCGCCTCCACCACGTTGACCAGCACTTTTGCCGTGGCGGGCGGCTGGTCGGGGGGACTCGAAAAGGGTGTCGTGCGCGATCCGTGCGCGATCTCACGCGATCTCGCCGGTAGAAGCGGACACCTGTGCCAGCGGGACCTGTGATTTTGCGGCACTCGCCACCGGAACACCGGCTCACCGCCAAGCGGAATGCTGGTCCCCGTTCAACGTCATATCCACTCGCGGGCTCAAATACCACCACTCACCTGGAGAAACACCAGTCCATCACGCACTATCCCGGAAACTCCCGCTAGAGCCACGCCGGGTTCCCGCTCGCCGATCCATGACCGGGCACGCCGGCCCCGGCGACGGCGAGACGAGCGATGCGCGTAAATCGGAGCGCGATCAGCGCCGGAGCAACTCGACGCCGTCGCCCCCAGCCAGTGCCCCGAGCCCGGCATCGAATGTCACGAGCACAAGCTTGGCTCGCCGCGCGACCGTGAGGAGGAGCGCGTCGGTCACCTGCCGATGACTGGCGATGGCCGGAAAGTCCGCGTCAGTAGGCGACACGTCGTTGGTGAGAAACCGGTGCTCGCCGATCGCCCGCAGGTCGCGCAGCACGCCGCGCGCCTTCTCGACGCTTATCGCGCCAGTCAGCACCGCCGGGTTGGATGAGACGCGGATGAAGCCGGCCTCGGAGACCGGGCACGTCGCCCAGGGTCCGGATCGTTGGTCAAACCAAGCGGCAGCCGCCTCGTGATGGACGTGCGCGTCCCAGGCAAGGGCGACGAGCGCATTGACGTCGAGTAGCCCCACCCGCTACTCAGTCCTCGTCGAGAGCTCTGCGGACCATCTCCGGAGTGATCGTCGGCGCGCCGGCGGGAGATCGAACGACCGGTCGTCCGTGCTCACGTTCGACTCGCGCTGGTGTGAGGCCTCGTCGCGCAAGATCAGACACCACCGTCCCGATCGATAGCCCCTCCTCCCGCGCGAGCTCCCGGGCTACGACCATGACGTCGTCAGCAATATCAAGGGTTGTCCGCATGCGGTGATGCTACCGCATCACCGCATCACCGCATCACCGCATCATAGAGCGTCTCAGACCGACACCGGCCAGCTTCAGGCGAGCCCAGCCCAGCAGGGCTCCGACATCAGACTGATTCACACGAGGACGGACCCGTCGTGTGAGACCGGTAAGTTCGAAGGTGGATGTTCGACTGACAGACCCGCCGGGAGTTAAGCGACGAGTGGCAGCGTCGAACGAGCGAGTACCCGCTCGTACAACGACACGTGTTCGGCGACCATCCGCTCGGCGGAGAAATGCCCCCTTACTGCGGCTCGACACGCGCGACGGTCGAGGTATTGCGATGCCTGGACAGCCCAAGCGAGATCCTTCTGGGTGGAGCGGATGAAGCCGGTAACCCCGTCGACGACGATTTCGGGAACCGCACCCATACGTGTAGCCACAACCGGGGTGCCGCAGGCCAACGCTTCGACCATGACCATGCCGAACGGTTCGGGCCAGTCGATCGGGTTGAGCAGGCAGACAGCTCCGCCTATCAGATTGACCTTGTCGACGCCACCCACCTCGCCCAGAAATTCGATGTCGCTGCCCAGTAGCGACTTGACGGAGCGCTCAAAGTAAAGCTTCTCAGCTGGCTCGGACATTTTGGCGGCGATCCGAAGCGGCATACCGGCCCGGCGAGCTGCATGAATTGCGGCGGGGATCCCCTTTTCAGGGCTCATGCGGCCCAGGAACAAGGCGTATCCTCCGTCTCCGAGGCCGGCAGGGTAGCGGCCGGGGTCAACTCCGTGATGGATCACCGCGGCGATCGGGGTCCTCGTCGCGGTCGAGGCCTGGTGATGGGAAATAGCGATTATCGGGGTGCCCTTGGCGATGGCCTGGTAATAGTCGCCGAGCTCACTTTGGAACGGGCCGTGGTTGGTGGTAACGACCGGCAGACTTGGGAACCGGTCAGCGTAGACGGGGCCGATAAGAGTGTGGTCATGCACGATGTCCGCGCCCGCAGCGGCTCGGTAGGCGTGGATTACGTGGCGCAGTTCGGTGGCAGAGCCGCCCACGCCGACGCCGATAGCGCTAGGCAGGATCGAGTCTCTTGGCACGGGGCAGGTGCTGTCCCCGGTAGTGAACAGCAGCACGTCGTGACCGGCGCGCTCAAGTCCGCGAGCCAACACATCGAGGACAGCTTCGGTTCCACCGTAGGCGGCGGGTGGGACCGCCACCCACGGTGGCGCGACGATGACTATGCGCATATCCGACAGTCTCATTTCGGGTTGTCGAGCCCACCGCGAGGACCGCGGACGGGAGAATCACCCGAGCAGAAGGCTGCCGACCCGAGCCATTGGGGAAGGAGGAGCTGGCAGAGGTAGCGATTCGCCGCCCCCCAATGCCGAGTGCTTCGCATCCTACACCCGGCGACCCCATTCCAGCGCGCGCCCAGAGCGGCCCGCGGCGAGCCGGGGCTGCAATGGTGGGACAATGGTCCTTGTCGGACCGGGAAGGAGTTCACCATGGCCGCCACCTCGGCCTTTTCGGGCCTGACCGCTCTCGGATGGGATCACCGGTGGATCTCAGCGTTGGCCGATGTTGGAAACCCGCTGCTGTGGCCGGCCCGCGTGTCGAGGGTGGACCGCGGCGCGTGCACCGCCATGACAGGATCGGCCAAGGTCCGGATCTCCACGGAGCGTGACGTCGAGGTGGCAGTCGGCGACTGGGTCGGTGTCGCAGGATCCGCGGCCGACACGACGGCGCGAATCGCGACCGTGCTGCCCCGTCGTACCGCGTTCCGCCGAACTCGTCCCGCGAAGGGTGCCGGAACGAAGGTCGTGGCTGCGAACATCGACACGGTCTTCGTCTGCGACGCACTCAACGGGAGCCTTAGCCTTCGCCATCTCGAACGGTTCCTGGCCCTCGTGTGGCAAAGCGGCGCCACCCCTGTGGTGGTCATCACCAAGTCTGACGCGTCCCTGGTGCAAGACAGGACCGACGCCGTGAATGCGGCCAGGACAGTGTCCGGAGGAGTCAGCGTGGTGGTGGCAAGTTCGGTGACTCCTGACGGCGTGCTCGCATTGGAGCCGTACCTGATTCCGGGTCGCACCGTGGCGCTGCTGGGCCTGTCCGGGGCAGGAAAATCGACGTTAGCAAACCGGCTGGCGGGTGCTGAGATCCTGAGGACCGGCGCGGTGCGTAGTGACAGCAGCGGACGCCACACGACAAGTCACCGTGAGCTGGTGGTGCTTCCCCAAGGCGGTCTTCTGATCGACACTCCAGGGATGCGGGCGCTTTCTGTGCTCGGAGCGGCCACCGGGGTGGAGCAGGCGTTCGGCGATGTCGAAGCGCTTGCCGGCTACTGTCGGTACCCTAATTGCTCACACTCGGGCGAATCGGGATGCGCTATCGCCGCCGCACTCGCCGACCGGCAGCTGCACCCCGGCCGCTTCGAAGCCTGGCTCCGTTTGAGGGCCGAGATGACCCCATCGATAGAACATGACGCCCGTAGCGATATCGCCGAGCGCAAGCGACGCAAGGCGGCGAAGTTCGCGGCACGCCGAGAATCGAATAGGTAGCGGATAGCCACAGGTCAAAATCCGGACCATTCATGGTCACTTCGAGCCACGGCGGCAGTCCCCAGAACCTCAGGCAGTCCCCAGAACCTCAGGCAGAGATCGATCCGCAGACCGCCGGAGGACGGCGCGGAGGTCTCGCAGGCTGACCGGCTTGACGAGGTAGGCGTCAGCGCCGCGGTCGAGGGCAGCTCGCTTCGCGGCTGCTGTCGCGTGGAATGAGCAGACGATGATCGCCAAGGAGGGATGGTCCTCCCGAAGGGCGCTGATCGTGTCCAGTCCTTGAGTCAGCGGAAGCTGAATCTCAAGCAGTACCGCGTTTGCTTGTAGCCGGTCAACTGCTTCCACCGCGCCGACCGGGCCATCTGCGTGCCCGACCACGAGCACGTCGCCGGCCTGCTCCAACACATAAGTCATCAGTTGACGACGATCGTCGAAACCGTCGATCATAACCAGTCGAAATTTGAAGTCAGAAGTTGGACTTACGCCCATGTCGGCGGTCGCAGCCGATACCGTAGTTGGGGTTCCCATCGGAACCGCCGATCTGCCTCTGAGTCCGAGGCGCCATCGCCCGAACTGGACGACAACGCCATCCTACACCTCAATAGCGATACGTCCGCTTGCGACAACTCGCTGGACGGCTCTTGGGTATTGCAGCCGACTCGGCCAGATAGCGCGGACGCTCCGTCACGACCTCACGAGTAACGGCAGTCCAGCTGACAGAAAAGGCGGTTCTGATTATCGAAGGCCGGAGCGTAGCGACAGCGCGATCGGCTCGGCGTGGACCGCGAAAACCCCCGTCAAGAAGGCAGAGGCGGCCTATTTCGGGTCGGGTACTTAACCCGGACTGGAGTTGCTGACCTTCATCCGAGGGTTTGATGGCAGATGTCGCAAACCCAGTTCCCGTGCGTGGTCGAATCTGGGGGAATGGCGGATGGTAGGTAGGTCATTCGACAGGCGGAGCAGGTGACGTGGGCCTTTTCGGGTACCGTCAGATCGACCAGCTCGGACTTGGGTCTCCTTCGTTGTCCGCGCTTAGCACGGGCCGCCTGAGATGGCTGGGCCAGAACGTCTCGGTCGGTGCCAGCAAGATGGATGATAGCCCGGGTGGGATCGTCGATCATGACCGCGCGTTTGGGGGCGATCATGGTGGCAGTCGAGGCGACTGATGTGGCTGGGGTTTCCATTGGAAACCGCCGATCTGCCCTCGATGCCAAGGGCGGCTGTCATTCGAAGCGAACGACAGCCTCACCTTACCTCGCTTCGACGGTCAGTGCGGGAGTTGAAACGGAGGCGCGAAAGCGGTCGAGGAAGGTGCTCGGTGGCTGTGGGAGCTGCCAACGCCGGCCTGTGCACGACTTGTAACGCCCGTAGGGTCGGGGCGCCAGCCGACCCAGTTTGAGTATGAAGAGGTCCGAGTCTCCAGGCGCATCAGGTCGCCCTGAAACTAGGGCCCGGATTCCCGCCGCTCCCAAAGACGGGTCTTCAACTTGGCCCAGCGCGGTTCCCTCGAAACCGGGCCGCCTGTGATGGCCAACGAGCTTCGGCCAACCGGAGCGGGAGGGGCAGCCTGAACGGAGATCGGACAAGATCCGCCGGCACTCCAAGTGACCGTCCAAGCGGCGCCGTTCATACGGAAGTCCTCGGTGTGAGTAGCACACAGCTGGATAGGACCGGGTAGGTCGTCTCTCACCACCGACGCGGCGGCGCGCCGCCCGCATCCGTCGACCCGACACATGACAGGCGACTCGACGGTCACGACTCGGCCCACGATCCAAATTCAGGCGGCGGTCTCGGTGTCAACGACCGCTTCTCCTCATACGATTCGTCGCCGGGTGTCTTCCTTGTCCTTCTTGTCGCGGCGCTTTTCTTTGAGCGACTTCGACGGTTTCTTGGTCATCGTCTTGCGGGGAGACTTGTCTGCCATGTCTACCCCCTTTCGTTTACGCCACCTTACCGCTTCCGCACCCCTGGCGACGAACCGGCGGTCTCGTCGATCAGCTGGACCGGCCTGCACATACAGACCCTGTGTCCGGGGTCGAGGCCGTGGGTCGCCTCGGCGTGCCGCTTAGCGCGCAGTCCCGGCGAAAGCTCGTCACTTACCAGCTACGTGGGGCCCGGCTGGAGCCCGCCTCGGTCGGCCTGGAGCCGGCACTTCGAGGCGGGACACTGCGCCTGACGCTAGCGTGGCGTCATGGGCCGAGAACAAGCCTCGCATGCGGGGGAGCTGGCATTAGAGCCACTCAGCGAGTTCGGGGTAGACACGATGTTCACCCTCAACGGAGGACATGTGTGGCCCCTCTACGATGCTGCGCTGAAAGTCGGGATGCGTATCGTTGACACCCGGCACGAACAGACGGCCACGTGGGCGGCAGAAGCATGGGCAAAGCTGACGAGGACTGCCGGCCTCGCAGTTCTCACCGCCGGCCCTGGTGTGACCAACGGCGTGAGCGCCGTCACCTCCGCCCATTTCAACGGGTCTCCTCTCGTAGTCCTCGGGGGCAGGGCTCCCCAGGGACGCTGGGGTTCGGGGTCTCTGCAGGAGCTCGATCACGTGCCGATCCTCAAGTCGGTAACGAAGATGGCGACCACGGCATTCGAACCAGCCGGTGTCGCCGATACCGTTCGCTCAGCTCTTCGGGCCGCCACTACAGCTCACCGAGGGCCCGTGTTCGTGGATTTTCCGATGGACGTGCTGTTCTCCCCACCGGGCTCCCTGCCACCGGGCTCCCTGCCACCGGCAAAGTCACAACTCGAAGGCCGAGCCCTACGCCCCCCCGAGGCAGATGCGCCCGACGAAAGCGCTGTCAGCACCGTCGCAGCGATGATCGCAACGGCACAAAGCCCGGCGGTGATTGCTGGCAGTGACGTCTACTGGGCAGGTGCGTGGGACGCCTTGCGTAGGGCTGTCGAGTCGATGGACATGCCCTGCTTCGCGAATGGGATGGGGCGAGGTTGCCTACCAGCGGACCATTATTTGGCTTTCAGCCGCACCCGAGGCGTTCTTAACCGGGAGGCCGACCTTGTAGTAGTTGTCGGCACACCGCTCGATTTCCGTCTCGGATTCGGTCGTTTCGGCGACGCTCGTGTGGTGCACCTCGTCGACAGTGACGAGGTGCGCTCCCCTATGGCAACCACCGCGGTCAGCCTCGCGGGTGATCTCAACCTGATACTCGATGCCATCGCCGCTTGGAAGGGTCCGAGACGAGGCCACCGCGATTGGGTTAGCCGTTTGAGAGATGCCGAAAGTGCTTCGATCGCAGCTGACCGCGACAAGATGACGGCGGCGTCCGATCCGATCAAACCCACCCGGATCTTCGGTGAGTTGTCTGCCCGCATGGAGCGCGACACGGTTGTCATCTGTGACGGAGGCGACTTCGCTTCTTATGCAGGAAAATACGTTTCGTCGTTCACACCCGGGCGCTGGCTCGACACGGGCCCTTACGGCTGCCTGGGAAACGGCATAGGCTACTCTGTGGCCGCGCGCCTCGCGAAACCTAACTCCCAGGTCGTCGCGATACTCGGAGACGGAGCAGCCGGATTTGCTTTGAGCGACATCGACACTCTCGTGCGTCACAATCTGCCGGTCGTGTTGATCGTCGGCAACAACGGCATTTGGGGTCTCGAGAAACACCCGATGCGTGCCGTCTACGGTTACGACGTCGCGTGCGACCTTCAGCCCGGGACGCGCTATGACCTGGTCGCCCAAGCTTTAGGCGCAGGCGGAGAGACGGTCGAGAAAGCCGACCAGATAGGTCCCGCCTTAGACCGCGCCTTTCGATCTGGCGTCCCCTACCTCCTCAACATCTTGACGGACCCCGCAGACCAGTACCCGAGAAGCTCGAATTTGGGATGACAAGCGCTTTCGCCGCGCCTGGTCCGACTGCAGCCCGCAGGCAGACTTCCACGTGATCACGATC
>JAKAZH010000083.1 GCA_021815935.1 Actinomycetes bacterium | reverse complement strand
ACCCAGCTCGGAGCTGCGGGCTAGGCCGTCGGCGGCGACGGCCTGGCTGTAGTCGACCGGCAGGACAACCCCGGAGTCGGCGGCGGCTCGGCGCAGCCCGGAGGCGGCCCATTCGATCTGGTGGCGGGAGGCGGGGCGGGCCATTAGCGCTGGTTCCCGTTCGTGTCGGTCGCGTCGCTCGACGCGACGTCGCCGCCGTGCTCATCGAGGCCGACCGGTTCGTTGTCACGTTGGTCGGTCCACCACGGGGCCGAGTCGATGGGTCGGTCCGGGTTCTCGGCCCGGACCGCGAAGTCGTCGTCGGAGGGCCGAAGGGTGTCGGTGGCAGCACCGAGGAGCTGGCAGCGGACCCGCTCCGAGGACAGGTTGTGAGAGGTCGCAGTTCTACGGGCGGTGTGCCCGCAAGCGTGCTGCGCTTCCCAACTGGTACCGACGGCCATGGTGGCCTCCTCGCTGGAGGCCACAACCTGCGACCTCTATACGGTCACCGCTGGGCGGTCCACGCTATCGGGCGGCCTGGTCGATCTCGGCTTCGCACCGCCGGGCGACGTCTGCGGCTACGAAGCGGTCCCACTCGGGCCCCTCGACTGGGCGGGGCGCGAGGGGTGGCTCGGTGTGGGTGGCACCACAGCCGAGGTCGGCCGTCCATGTCTTGAGTAGGGCGGTGATGTCGCGCAGCGCCCGAAACCAGTCGACCGGCGCTGTAGCGGGCGCGGTGGAGGCGAACGAGGAGCGCTCGTGGTCGCAGAGGGCGGCCAATGCTTCGACGTGGTCGTTGTGGCGCCACCAGCATCGCGGGATCACGTGATGGTCGAGATGCACGAATCTGCCTTGGAGGGCCTCGACCCAGGTTCGCAGCTCGTCCCACTCCGAAGCGGCGTCGGTGGAGGGCAGCGACGGCCAGTGCGTCGGTGCGGGGATGTCGGCGAAGTCCGTGCCGTCGTAGGCGCTGTCGTCGAGATTGCCATTGTCGAGGCTGTCGCAGTTGAGGGCAGCAGCGTCGATTCTGTCGCCGATGATCCGGGCCAGCTGGTCGAGCGGGCTTCGTCGCTCGGGTTTGTCTTCGGGCATCGTCAGCTCTTCCTGTGTGCCTGGTGGAGGCGGGCGACGATCACGTCGGTGGCCTGGGTGCGGCCAACCCGGCGCCACGCCGGGTTGGAGTCGAGGATCTGGTGCAGCTGGGTGTGGCAGGCCCGGTCAAGCGCGACAAGGTCGGTGTCGGCCTCGTGGCCGAGGCGGTCGTAGCTACGGTGGTGGAGGTCACCGTGGCGCAGGGTCCACGGTCCCCCGCAGACCACACAGCTCGGCTCGCTGCCGTGCGCTGCTAGCCAGGCCTCCACCCACTGTCTTCGTCGGGCCTGCCATGCGGCGCTGCCCATCCAAGCGGCGTACTCCCCCCTCCGCCAGACCCGCTGTCGCGACCAGCGCAGGCCGGGTCGAGGGTCACGCACTGTCGATCACCTCGCCGGCTATCCCAGCCTCGGGGACAACCCGGGTGACCATGTGGCGTTCCCAGGTCTGGCGGGCGGCGGTCAGTTCGGCCGCGTCGGGCCGGCCGGTCCACGGCTGCAGGCGCATCACGATCGGCGGGGCAGAGCGCAACAAAAGCAGCCCGGTGCCGATCGGCAAGCGACGCAGCTCTGCGGGCTCCAGGATCGGCCGGTGCCGGGTCACCGACGACACCGACCGGCCAGCCGACCCGCCCGCGCGTGTCTCGGACCATTCGGTGACCTCGCGCTCACCGATCAGCCGTGAAATGTCGCCCAGGTCGTCCGCGTTGGCGGACCCGCCGAGGATGACCTTGGCGATCGCGGAGTCCCAGATCGCCCCTCCCGCTTCGCGCCCCCAGCGGTCCCGGGCCTGGGCCAACGATTGGAGGACCGCGACGGTGGTGATCCCCGACCCCCCACCCTCCGACATCAGCGCTGGCAGCGACGGAAGCGGGTAGTTGGCGGCCTCGTCGAGAATCAACGCCAGTGGCGGGTCGAGGCGCTGGCCGGGCGAGCGGGCAGCGAGACGCCGTGCGGCGTCGACGAGGTCCTCGATCAGGGCAGCGACCAGCGACGCAGTCGCGGAGGCGCCGCTGGCGGTGCCGAGCAGGAACACGCTGCCGCGCATGGCCAGGAACACCAAAGGGTCGAACTCGGCGCCAACCTCGGGGGTGACCGCTGCGAGCACCGCCGGATCTGCGAGTGGGGCGAAGGTGTTGGCGACCATCGCCCAAGTGGAATCCCGGGTGCGCTGGTCGGCGGAGATGACCGCGTCGAGCGCCCGGCCCCAGCCCGGTGTCGCTCCTCGGTGGGTGGCGAGGATCGCAGTGGCCTCCTTCGCCGCGCCAGCGGCGTGACTCCAGCGGTAAAGGTCGGCCGGTAGCCGACTGTCGAGGGCGGCGGCGTGCAGCATGCAGCGGGTGACCGACAACGCCTGGGTCCGCCAGAAACTGGCGTTTTCCACCCCCGCCTTGGCGCTGTCGGAGACGAGGGCCTCGGCGCGGATCATCGCCGTCTGCGGTGTCTCGCAGCCCCGCACAAGCGACCAGCGCAACTGGGTGATGTCCAGTGCCTGGGCGAGGCTTTGGGGGTCGAAGACCATCACCGGTCCTCGCCTGGCTCGCGCCGCAACGGTGACCGCCAGGTTGTCGGGCCTCGTCGAGGTCGTCACCATAGCGCCGGGCGCATCGAGGATCATCGGGATGACAAGGTTCATACCCTTCCCTGAGCGTGGCGGGCCGAGCACCAAGATCGAGTCCTCGACCGAAGCCCAGCACCCGACCCTCCTGGCCGTACCGAGCCGGTAGCCGACATCGCCCGGCCCGGGTCGGCTCATCGACGGGCGCAGCGTCGCTGAGCGGGCCAGCAACGCCCTCGACCCTGCGGTGCGCCTCACCTCACCCTTCGAGCCGAGCCCGTCGACCCGTGATGGGTCATTGCACCCCACCGCCGACCCACCCGATCGCCATAGCCGCCACCCCCCGTAGGCCACGATCCCGGCAGCAGCGAGAGCGAGCGTGCTGACGGTCCAGTACAGAACCGCAGGGCCAACCGGGGCGCCCCATGCCGCGGACGGGTCGCCGAGATGGGCGAACGCGCTGAAACCGTCCAGAAGGCCGGCCCGGGGAATCCGGTGGCCGGACAGCCACGCCGAACCGGTCGCCCCGGCGTAGAGGACCCCGGTGACGCCTGCGGCGCAGAGAAGACCGGCGAGGGCCAGATCGGTGCCGGCGGACGGCTGACGCTCGGTCACGCTGCGTCCGGTCCCGACCCGTCCCAGGCGCAGAGGGCACAGGCGCAGCTCGGCCAGTCGGCGCAGCCGTGCACGTCCAGCCCTCCGGAGCGCCACGCCCGCCCAGCGTCGTCGGCGGCCCTGTGCCAGTCGATGCGAGCCTCGTCGCGGTCCGTTCGCAGCACGACCAGGCGTTTCCGGGTATGGCTCCGAAGCGGCGAAAGAGGGGCGAGTGGACTTGAGGTCACAGTCCCAGTCCTTCGGGCTCAACCCGACCACCACCTGGCGAGAGGTCAACCGGGAGTGCTTTGGCGCTCGTGTTTGCGCTTAGACCAGCGGGAGGGAAGGGGGTGACGGTGAGCGCTGCGGCATTGGCGCCGCGTTGCGCGTGGAGGACCGCCCTGATCACCAACATCGTGTTCGCCCGGTCCAGTCCAGCGAGGAGGTCCTGGAGGCTCCGGCCTGTGTCAACGCCGGCCAGCTCCGCGCCGACCGCCAGCATCTGGGTTTCGCTCGACGAGGCACCCAGGTTGGCAGCGAGCGCCGCCTCCCAGTCGACCGACGCCATCATCACCGTTTCATCGCAGAACGACGGGACGACATCGACAAAGCGTGCGAAGTCGGTCCGGGCGAGCCAGCCGCCATGCTCGATGAGCAGACCGACCGCTGCTTCGGCCGAGTAGGAGCCCTCGGCCTGGGCGAGCAGAGCGTCGGCCAGAGCCTCGGCGGGCCCAGCCTCCCGGGTCACAGCCTCGGGGGTCACAGGCTCGGGGGTCACAGCCCCACCCCTGCCCTCGCAACCGGCTCGAACGCCGCCAGGTCTCCCCTCGGTGCAGCGAGGCGGGAACCCAACCCTTCCCGGCGGGCATGGGCGGATGTCACCACAGCTTCGAACCCCGGGGGCCGCCCACCGGCGAAATGGGGTGCGGGGCTGGCGTCGATGATCTGGCGTGCCGCTGTGGCTACACGGGCCTGGGTGGCGGCGACCGTCTTTGCGGCGTCCTCGCCGGCCCAGCCCGCCACATACGGGAAGCTGTAGTCGTCGGTGGCCATGCCATGCACCGAGGCGACGACGTAGGCGACCGACTCCGCCTCCACCTCCTTGAGCGGTCGGGGCAGGTACTGACCAGGTGGACCCTCGTGCAAGACGCAATGGGCCGCCTCGTGGATCAGCGTCTTGACCATCGCTGCGTCGTCCATGTCGACGCGGATCAGTACCGTCCGAGAGCCCCAGTTGGTCTGGCCGTTAGCGCCCTGCAGGGAAGCGGCGTCGGCGACGGTGTCGACCTTGAAGTCCCGCCGTTCGATCATCTCCAGGACCGCTGCCCCAAGCCCGACGGGTGCCTCGCCGGCCAGCAAGGCCGGGCGGGGCGGGTCCGGGAGGGGGAGACCGGAGGTTTGTGAAACGTCGAAGACATGCTCGACCCGGAACCCGGCGAGCACCCTGCGGTTCTCGACCTGCTCGTCGGCGCCGGGGGCCTCGCCCTTGGCGAGCGGGCGGCCCTGACCAGCCGCATCCAACGCGACCCGGCGGTCGTAACGGCACGGGGCCAAGATGGCGTAGCCGTGCTGGCCCCGCTCCACGTTCCGCCCGAGCGCCCTCCAGGTGTTGAAACCGGCCAGGTGTGTCAGATGCTCGACAAGGACCAGCCCGTCCGCGAAGGCTTGAGCGTGCTGGGCGACGACGAGCATCACGTTGTTCGGGCTGTAGGCGTGCAGCTTGGCCTGGAAGTCCAAGAATCGACGCCAATCCTGCCCGGTGGTCAGCTTGGCTACCTCGGCTGCCAGGGTTTGCTGTGCCTCGGCGATCTTCGCCGCTGCCTGCTCCCGGCGCTGATCGGTCGACAGGTTCGCCCTCATGGTGACCTCCTTTCGAGGCCACGCCGCGCGGCCTCTACACGGTCACCACCGGGAGGTCCACGCTATTGCCATCGGGGCGACGTTGAACCACGACCCACCCCGGTCTGTGCGACGCCGTTCGAAGGTCATCGGGAAGGACGCTTCCAGCGAGGATCGCCGATCAGTTCGAACACCCCGTCGTGGTCCAGGGAGGAGAAGCGTTACAAACTGTACGACCGAGAGCCCTACCCTCCGATTGAGGTCCGGGTAGATGCGGTCACAAAGGCGCCGAGGAGCGGGTGAGCGCGCTCTCTCGTCGATGTCTCCTGGGGCACATAAAGCGTCGCGATAAAGAAGCGGTGGCCGGGCAGTTCGAGCACCCGGGGCTCGCCTTGGGCGTCGAAGCCGGAGAAGCGTAGGCCTGCCGCTTCGAGGGCGGGACGGTAGGCGTTGTTGAGCCCGAAGTTGCAGAAGAACGCCTCTACCGTCTCCTCGGTGTCGTAGATAGCACCGACCGCGCTGGCCGTCTCGACGCGTACCGGTTGTCGCTGACCGACCAGGGAGCAGGCGAGCGGCACGCAGACAAGGTTGGCCGCGTTCGGGCTGGTCTCGGCGTGATCGGCTCCTTCGATGCCCGCGACGTTGCGAGCGAACTCGATGAGCATGTGCTGGAAGCCGCCGCAGGTGCCGAGCAGCGGAAGGTTGTGCTCGCGGGCGTAGCGGATCGCCTCGATGGCACCCTCCATGCTCACATAGGGGGTACCTGGAGCCATGAGGCAGCCTCCGAATGCGGCGAGCGCCGACGGATCTTTGAGCACCACAGGGGTGGGGAGCCACTCAATTTCGGCGTGGAGGTCAGCGAAGGCCTCGTCGGTGAGGCGGTGTGTGAGGTAACTCGGGTCGTGGTCTCCGACGACAGCGATCGGAGACCTCGGATATCGGGATGCCATGTGGCTATCATGCCGGGCTGTGACTACCCTGTCTAGCGAAAAGAACCAGGGGTAATCATGAAGCAGCGCTTCAATATCGACTTAAAGCAGCTGTCGACTCTGCGAGCCCTCTCCGACCATGGGACGGTCTCGGCAGCGGCCCGGGTGTTGCACCTCAGCCCCTCAGCGGTATCCCAGCAAATCGCTGCACTATCGAGGTCGGTCGACGAGCCGCTGGTGGTTCGCCACGGTAGGCGCCTGAGACTCACTCCCCAAGCCGTCGTCCTGGTGCAGCACGCCCGAGTTTTAGACGCTCAAGTGGAGCGTGTCCACTCCGACCTGGCGGCTTTCGCCGACTCGGCGGCCGGCGCCGTGGCCGTTGGTGCGTTTGCTACGGCCATCAGCGGGCTTGTCGTTCCCGCTCTAGGAATCCTCCTTGAGAAGCGGCCCGGCCTCGCCCTATCGGTGAGCGAGGTGGAAGCCCCGGAGTGCTTCAATCGGCTTGATTCGGGAGATCTCGATGTGGCGGTAACCGTCGACTACCGCTCAGGGCCGCGACACGGCGACACCCGCTACGAACGCGTAGCGCTCCTTAGCGACCCGCTTCACGTCGTCCTCCCCCTGGCCACGCCCTCGCCGGCCGACCGCAGGTGACGCTGCCGATGCTAGCGGAGGAAACGTGGATCGTGGGCCGTCCTGGGCATCCCTGCGTGGACATCACCCTCACCGCCCTGGCCTTCGCTTCCATCACCCCCCGGACCTGTCACCAAGTGAACGACTGGGATGCGGTCGTCGCCCTCGTGGCACAAGGCGCTGGCGTGGCGCTCGTCCCCGCCCTCGCCCTTCGTGTCGGCACCCCAACGGTCGCGGTCGTGCCTGTTCGGCCTGCGCAACCACAACGCAGCATCTACGCGGCAATCCGCAACGGATCCTCCCGCGCGCCGCACATCGCGGCGGTCCTTGATGCATTGCTCGCAGCAGTGCGGCTCGGCGCGCATGACCAAAGAACCAATACAACGAGCGTGGTCGATCCAATCCCGCTAGGCGTCCGACGCCGCGCTACGCCGTGAGCTGCTCGAGGAGCTTGGCGTCACTGCCGTGGTCTCAAGCGCTCCGTTCCTCGATCAGACAGAGCACGATGCCCTTGCCTGGCTGAGCTACCAGGAGATGGCATCACCGAAGCTGGCCGATGCTCGTCTCTCGGCACTATTCGAGGCAGCGCTTCACTGAACCATCGGCTACTGACGCCGAGCTGCGCTGGGCGCGCACCTGCTACGACCATCTCGCTGGGACGGTTGCAGTCGCGCTGGCCGACACTCTCGTCGCCGACCGGGTGATCGTCGTCTCCGATGGCCGCTACCAGCTGGGCCCCGGTCCTTCGACGGCGTTGGTCGAGTTCGGCATTGATCTCGACGCCACTGCCCGGACTCGCCGGTCGTTCGCTCACCCCTGCCTCGACTGGAGCGAACGCCGCCATCACGTCGCAGGCGCTCTTGGCGCGGCTCTGCTCATCCGGATGGTCGATCTCGGCTGGGTGAGCCGTCACCCCAACAGCCGGGCGGTGGTCGTTCACCCGTCTGGGCGCAAAGGGCTGGAAGAAAGTCTTGGCTGCGCGCTGCCAGAGTTCGCGGCGGCGGCACCAGCGAACTTATCACTAGTACGAACTCCTCG
>JAKAZH010000082.1 GCA_021815935.1 Actinomycetes bacterium | reverse complement strand
GGCGTCGGCGGTAGCGGACGGTCGCATAGATGATGAGACCGAGCACGAGCAGCCCGATCGGGAAGGCAAAGTAGCTGCTCATCCGCCAGAGCTCCCGGACATAGTGGTCCTGGGTTGTCACCCCCGACGGGGAACCGAAGTTTGTCGCCAGGAGTCCGGTCAGTTGATGCATAGCTGAGCAACACATTAGAGAACCGGCGCAGGTATCACCAACCTAGGACCGCTTGGCGGCGCAGCCCTTGGTGGCGCTATACTGAGTGTTCTGTTCCGTTCGGGCTGCGCCTTGCCGGCTCAACAACGTCTACTCAAAGGTTCACCGTGCGCACATTCACCCCGAAGCCTGCCGACATCGAGCGGGAATGGTTCGAAGTTAACGCTGATGGCGCTGTTCTCGGGCGTGTCGCCAGCGAGGTCGCCTCGATCCTGCGAGGCAAGCACAAGCCCATCTTCGCCCCCCACGTAGACACCGGCGATCACGTGATCGTCGTGAACGCCTCCAAGGTCGCCATGTCCTCGGGCAAGGCCGACAAGAAGCTGTACTACCGTCACTCTGGTTACCCGGGCGGTCTCACGTCGCGGAACTACACAGAACTGCTGGCGACCCGTCCGGACGAGGCGCTGCGGCGGGCGGTCAAGGGAATGCTCCCGAAGGGGCCGCTCGGCCGCTCGATGCTCCGCAAGCTCAAGGTGTACTCCGGCCCGACGCACCCTCACGGTGCTCAGCAGCCGAAAGCCCTGTCGATCGACCCCCGCGCAACGCGCACTTCCCGAGGAGCCTGAGCCCCACTTGACCAAGCCGCTCGTACAGTCAACCGGTCGCCGCAAGCAGGCGGTCGCGCGTGTGCGCCTTCGCCCCGGCCAGGGGTCTGTGACCATCAACAAGCGCCCTGTCGTGGACTACTTCCCCTCGGCTACTCACCGCATGATTGTTACCGAGCCCCTCCGCCTCGTCGAGAAAGCCGAGTCCTACGACGTCGACACCACCCTCGTCGGCGGAGGTGTGTCGGGCCAGGCGGGGGCAATGCGTCTTGCGATTGCCCGGGCGCTCGTCGAGCTCGACCCCGAACTGCGGTCCGTCCTGAAGAAAGCCGGCTTTCTCACTCGCGACGCGAGGGAGAAAGAGTCCAAGAAGTACGGGCTGAAGAAGGCCCGCAAGGCGCCCCAGTACTCCAAGCGCTGATCCACAGCGGCAGCGCTCAAGTGTGAAAGCGCGCTTCGGAACCGACGGCCTGCGCGGCCGTGCCGGCGACCTGATAACCCCGGAGCTGGCCCAGAGACTGGGACGGAGCGCCGCCCGCATTCTTGGTGCACCCGCCGGCCGCATCGTCCTCGGACGAGACACACGTTGGTCCGGGACGATGCTGGCCGCAGCGTTCGCGTCCGGAGCGGCAGCTGAGGGGATCGACGTCGTGGATCTCGGCGTCGTGCCGACCCCTGTCGTCGCCAGCATGGCGGCGGGCGGCGGATGCCCTGGAGCCGTGGTGTCCGCTTCGCACAACCCGTACCCGGACAACGGTATCAAGCTGTTCGCTGCCGGCGGCACGAAGCTTCGAGACGACCAGGAGGCGGCGATCGAGGCTGACATGGCGTCAGGCGAGGCAACCTACCTCTACGGTGACAGGTTGGGCCGGGTCGGCGCCGACCCCGATGCGCTCGCCCGTTACCTGAACAAGCTGATCGACGCCCTCGAAGGCAGGAGCCTGTCGGGAATCAAGGTTGTCCTCGACACCGCGAACGGGGCCGCGGTCGCCACTGCCAGGGAGGCGTTCGAGCGCGCCGGAGCCGACGTTGCGGACATCGTCGGTGCGCTCCCGGACGGCACCAACATCAACTCGGGTTGCGGCTCGTCCGATCCCAGCGCCTTGGCGACTTGCGTGCTACGAGCAGGGGCGAACCTCGGGTTGGCATTCGACGGGGATGCTGACCGCGTGGTCGCCGTAGACGACGCCGGCCGGGTCGTGGATGGGGACCGGTTGCTTGCCCTGTTCGCGACAGACCTGATGGCGACAGGACATCTCCAGGGGAGCGGGATCGCGGTCACGGTGATGAGCAACCTTGGATTGCACAAGGCGATGGCGGACGCAGGCATCGAGGTCGTCACGACCAAGGTGGGGGACCGGAATATCCTCGAAGCGCTCGAAAGCCGGGGCTGGTCGCTCGGAGGGGAGCAGTCCGGTCACATCGTCTTCCCGGGACTCGCCACGACGGGTGACGGGGTCCTTACCGGCCTGCTCCTGGCTGACCTGGTTGTGCGCTCCGGGCGTCCCCTCGCCGAGCTTGGCGAAAGTTGTATGCGCAGCTACCCGCAGGTGGCGCTGAATGTGCCGGTGGCGCGCCGAGACGAGCTGGACGCAGCAGCCGCAATCTGGGACGAGGTTGCCTTGGTCGAAGAGAACCTCGGCGATTCGGGGCGGGTTGTGCTTCGGGCCAGCGGAACAGAGCAGCTCGTAAGGGTGATGGTCGAGGCTGCCGACGAGGCGGAGGCGTCGGCGGCGGCCGAACGCCTGGCCGGGGCGGTCTCGCGGGTTCTGAGCGACCGCTGACAGCCTGGGCAGTTCGACACGGTCCAAGGCCGCCGCCCAGTGCCGTCCCCGCCCAGTGCCGTCCCCGCCTAGCCGATCGCTTCTACGGTCGGCGCCTCCCTGGTCAGGTCCGAACCTGACCGAAGTTTCACCTCGCGCAGCATGAACGAGAGGAGAAACGAGACGGCGGCAACCGGCAGCGCGTACAAGAACGCCCGATCCATGCCGAAGGTGAACGCATGGTGCACTGCGGCGGGCGAATGGGCGCCGTATATCCGCTGGTAGCGAGGGAGGCTGGAGGTTTCGTTCAAGATGAGCACGGCACCGAGGACGGCTGATCCGACGGCGCCTCCCAACGTCCGGAAAAAGGTCACCGAGGCAGTGCCCACGCCCATGTCGGAAGCCGGGACGGCGTTTTGGACCGCGACGACGAGGATCTGCATGAACAACCCGAGACCGAGCCCGACCAAGAAGAGCATCCCGGCGAGGGGCCATGACGAAGTCGTGGCGGTTATCTGGGTCATGGTCGCCACTCCGACGGTGAGCAGGAGCGTCCCGGCGATCACGAAATGCTTGTAGCGGCCCCATTTGCTAACCAGGCGCCCCGAGCTGATCGACGTCATGAGCATTCCCGCGAGCAGCGGCAGCAGGCGAAGGCCCGAGATCGTCGGGCTGACACCGCGAACCGACTGCAGGTATAGCGGAAGGAAGATCAGCGCCCCGAACATGGTCGTACCGGTTATGAAAGCGAGAGTGTTCGACACCGCGAAGACGGAGTTGCGGAACAGCCGTAGCGGGATGATCGGCTCGGCGGCCCTACGCTCCCACCACACGAACGCCCCAATGAGGGCCAGTCCCGGCAACGCGTACGCCCAGGCAGTCGCGGTGATAGCCGCAGCAGTCCCCGCGATCTGGACGCCGATGAGAAGCATCGAGATCCCCGACACGATGAGCAGTGACCCGGCGACGTCCACCTTGGACGAGCGCGGCTTGTGATCGAGTTTCAGCACCCGGTTGATGACGACGAGCCCGACGATGCCGATCGGCAGGTTGACATAGAACACCCACCGCCACGATGCCTGGTCGACGAGGAAGCCTCCCAGCAGCGGTCCTGCCACGCTCGACACCCCGAATACAGCACCGAAGTATCCCTGGTAGCGACCCCTCTCCCTTGGCGGGATGACATCGCCGATGATCGCGAAAGCGAGCGTCATCAGTCCGCCCGCTCCGAGGCCTTGCAACGCGCGAAACGCAATGAGCTGGTACATCGATTGCGAGAGACCTGAGAGGGCGCTTCCTATCAGGAAGATCACGATCGACAGCTGGAAGATACGCTTCCGGCCGAACTGGTCGCTGATCTTTCCGTATAGCGGGGTGCTCGCAGTGGAAGTCAGAAGGTACGCGGTAACCACCCAGCTGTAGAGGTCCACTCGGTGGAAGTGCTCGCTGATCACAGTCAGCGCCGTCGATACGATGGTCTGGTCCAATGAGGCTAGAAGGAGCCCCATGGCGAGGCCGGACATGATGAGAAGGATCTGCCGATGGTTGTAACTGCCGGCAACAGGTCCTGCACCTGCCGGCGCTGGGGATACGGAACCGCTGGTGGCGCCTCCTTGATTTGCGACGGTCGTCGAATCGGTGCGGCTCTCGACCCTACTCACGACTGCCTCCTGTCGGCCTCGTCTATCTTCGTCATATTGCTTTTGTGTGCTTTCTTGGTTGTGCCAACAGTCGTCTCGAGCGTCAGCTGGACCACGCCGTCGGCGAGGGTGCGGAAGGCGTCGGCGGTGAGGGTTCTCAGGTCCTCCTGCCCGGACGAGTCAACCCAGCGCTGCTGGGCAACCCGGCACGCGCCCCAAGCGGAAGCAACGAACACGCCGGGGCGGAGATCCACGGCAGGGTCCACGCCGAGGCGCTCGGCTACCGCGAAGACAAGGGAGCGCTCCATCTCGTCGCGAGCTGCCGCGACAGCGCCGAGAAGCGCAGGATCCTCCCGAAACAGCCTCTGGCGAAGAATAAACCTCTCCGGGTCGGCCATCTTCGCCGCAAGGTAATCGTCGAGGATCACCTGAAGTGACGTGAGCGGTTCCTCGTCGCCCGGCCGGAGAAGAAAGGCTGCGGAGAGCTTCGACGGGCCGTCCGGGTCACGGTTGATAATCGCGTCCTCCTTGGAGGAGAAGTATCCCCAGAAGGTGCGCGGGGCTATCCCCGCTCGTTCGGAGATCCGCTCGACGGTCGTATGCGCCAAGCCGACTGTCATGGCGAGATCGAAGGCGGCCTCGTGTATCGCGTTTCGAGTAGCGAGCTTCTTCCGAGCGCGATGTGACATCGCCTCCTCGGAATCCGGTCGGTCTGCGGCGCTGGCCCCCGACGTGTCGGCGATCTGCAGTGCGACGCTCATCTGATCGGTCGGCTCATGGTGACATCAGGGTACCGACAGAAGCTGCATAGTGCGCAAAAATTCTCTGCGGGCAAATTTGCGTGGAGGGTGACGAACCGGATGGTTCTGATACCCAAGTAGATTTAGCGGCATGTGCGGCATAGTCGCAGTACTCGCTCAGGCGTCCAAGCGTCCGGTGCCTGATCTTGCAGCGATCGGACAGCGCCTCGTCGACGCCTTGGCTACAGTCGGCGCTCTCCCAACCTTCGAAGGCGGGGCGCTCGACTCGGAGGCCGTCGCCGATGCTTCGGCTTTGCGCTCGACGCTCGACGGGATCGCTGCAGCGGCGTCAGAGATGCTTACGGTCGACTCCGAGCTTCGCGGGCCGGCCGCTTTGAGATCCCTTGTTAGCGACCTTGGCGCAGCCAATCGCCTGGCTGCGCTCGCGGAGATGCTCGACCACAAGTTCGAGTCGCTCAACTCGGACCTGGGCCCTTTCTTGGTGAGTGCAGACGCCAAAGTCAGGGAGCAGTTGGAGGCGCTGCTTGCAGGAGCCCGAGATACGGCATGGGCGATTTCGAGGGACCGTGTCGGTATGGCAGCGAGAGTCACCGCTCTCCTCGGTGGCCGAAGCCCTGATGTGGTTGCAAACTTCGACGGCTGGTGGGCGATCGGGGTCGCGCTTGCGTCGATCGATCGCCTGGAGGTGCGCGGGAGGGACTCGGCCGGAATCCACGTGATGGTCGCTGGTCCGTCTCTCGGGGGCATCGGCGGATGTCGGGAGCTTCTTGCCGCCCGATCGAGCGACCTGTCGTTCGTCTCGGGCTCGGTACGGCTAGTCGGCGATGCCGACGACGTCGCATGCTTTGTCTACAAGGCCGCAGCCGAGATCGGCGAGCTCGGCGACAACGTACGCCGGCTGAGCGAAGCTATCGCCTCGGACGAACTGCTGTCGAGGGCGCTGGAGGACCCGGACTCAAGAGTGACCGTAGTGGCCCACACTCGCTGGGCCAGCGTCGGGATTATTTCGGAAGCAAACGCGCACCCAGTGAACTCCGAGGAGGTTGGTACCTCGGGGATGCCCTATGTCGCCGTCGCAGTGAACGGCGACGTGGACAATTACCTCGACCTCACCTGGACAGAGGAGATGGCCCTCCCACGTGAGGTCACGACAGATGCCAAGGTCATACCCGTCCTCATGTCCCGCAGTATGCAGGCCGCTTCGTCGGTTGGGGACGCGTTCGCAGCGACCGTTACCCGCCTCGACGGGTCGCTCGCCGTCGCTGCAAACGCGGCGCGCCGCCCCGACGAACTCCATCTAGCTCTCGCCGGCTCTGGACAGTCGCTCTATGTCGGCCTCGCCGATGGAGCGTTCATTGTCGCTAGCGAGCCCTACGGCCTCGTCGAGGAGACCGATACGTTCATCCGGATGGACGGCGACAAGACCGGCGGCGAGATCCTGACGCTAGAGCGCTCGGGGGCTGGGACGCTTCGCGGGATAAGGCGATCCCTCTACAGCGGTTCCCCGAGTGGGCTTGACGATTCGGCTGTTTCGCACGCTGGGATAACAACCCGGGACGTGGACCGGCGCGGCTACGATCACTTCCTGCTCAAAGAGCTGACCGAATCGCCGGAGTCGTTTCGAAAGACGCTTCGGGGGAAGCTTCGTGTCGACGCAAATGGCGTGCCCACCGTAGAGCTTGGGCCGGAAACACTGCCACCGACGATGCTACAAGCGTTTACGAGCGGCACCATCAAACGCGTGGTGGTAATCGGGCAAGGTACCGCTGCCGTCGCTGGTCAAGCTGTGGCAGCGGCGTTGCGTCATTGCATCGCCGAGCTGACTGTCGAAGCGCTGCCGGCAGCCGAACTGTCAGGCTTCGCCCTCAAAGACGACATGTCGGACACTCTTGTCATTGCCATCAGCCAGTCTGGCACTACGACAGACACCAATCGGACTGTAGACCTCGTCCGCCACCGTGGGGCGCACGTCCTGGCGGTCGTCAACCGCCGCAACAGTGATCTGGCGACGAAAGCGCATGGGGTGTTCTACACGTCCGACGGCCGTGACGTCGAGATGAGCGTGGCATCCACAAAAGCTTTCTACGCTCAGGTCGCCGCGGGTTGGCTCATCGCCGCAGGCCTCGCCTCTACGCGCGGCGCACATGCGTCGGTGAGCCGCGATGATCTGGGGGCGATCCTTTCCGCGCTGGCCGACCTGCCGACGCTGATGGAGGAGGTTCTCGCCAAGCGGGAAGCGATCTCGGTGATCGCGTCCGAAGCGGCACCGCCGCGCCGCTACTGGGCTGTCGTCGGTAGCGGACCTGACCGCGTCGCCGCGGCGGAGATTCGAATCAAGCTGTCGGAGCTGTGTTACCGGTCGATTTCCTCCGACTACACCGAGGACAAGAAGCACATCGACCTTTCCTGCGAGCCGATGATCATCGTGTGCGCATCGGGTTTGCGAGGTCCTACCGCAGACGACGTCGCCAAGGAAGTTGCCATCTACAAAGCCCACAAGGCCCTGCCCATCGTCATAACCTCCGAAGGCGAGCAGGGTCGATTCGAGGCGATCGGGGCGTACGTCGTGACAGTGCCCTCGGTGCACCCGGCGGTTGGGTTCGTGCTGTCAGCGATGGTCGGGCATCTGTTCGGCTACGAGGCGGCGCTTGCCATCGACGCCCAAGCGAAGATTCTCCGGGCCGTTCGCGCCGTCGCCGAGGGATACGCCAGTCACGGAGGATTGCCGGACGCGTTGCCGTTGTCGCGAGGGCAGGTGGACGCGATCCAAACAGCGGCGATCCCGTTCGTAGCGGC
>JAKAZH010000081.1 GCA_021815935.1 Actinomycetes bacterium | reverse complement strand
GGGATACAGCTTCCAGTTCATCACGCTCGCCGGATGGCACGCCCTCAACGCAGCCACCTTCGACCTCGCACACGGCTACGCCGAGCGCGGGATGAGCGCATACGTCGAGCTGCAGCAAAGGGAGTTCTCGCTCGAGCCCGACGGTTACAGCGCCACGCGCCACCAGCGTGAAGTCGGCGCCGGATACTTCGACGATGTCGCATCAACGCTAAGTGGAGGTAGCGCATCGACGCTGGCGTTGGTGGGATCCACAGAGGAGCAGCAGTTCGAGCACTGATCGCCGGGGCCGGAGAGCGCAATCGGACCTGTTCGGTCCTAGCCAAGTCCTAGCCCGCGTCCTAGCCCGGCGATACCGTTCAGTCAGGGTTCAGTCCTAGCCGACTTGGCCCAGTCCTAGCCCACCTGGATTCCCCACGCTGCCTCGAGCGTGCTCGCCGGTTCGAGCACTTGACGGCCGTCCCCGCTGCGCAGCATGTCGGGGGCGGCGGTCATCGGCTCGACGGCAAGGCTGCGCCGGCGCCGGCTCTCGTCGCCAATCGTGTCACCGGTGAAAACCATGAGATGGGTGAACTGCCTGTCCACCCAAAGTTTTACCGTCGGCCGATCCTCAGACTCGATCCGGACGACGCAGCGGCCGTCTGCTTCGCGCTGCAGATCAGTGAAGGCAGCGTCGAGGCGGGCGTCGCCGATCTTTCGGCCGCTGTTGAAGTCCAACCCCAACTCGCTGACAGACGCTCGTCCGACCGGCAGCCCGCGATCGTCGGACCGGTACGCAGCCCCGGCCGGCAGTGTCAGGCGGATAGCGTCCACCGTACCCTCGAAGGCCCGGATGTACGGGTGCCAGCCGAAACCGATCGGGCACGCTTCCCCGGAAAGGTTCGTCAGCCATGTCCGGACTTCGAGGCCGCCTTCGCTGAGGCGGTAGACGACCCGGAGATCCAACGCCCACGGCCAACCCGGCTGAGGATGCAGGCGGTGCGAAACCGTCAAGTGTTCGACCGGGGTGCCGGCGGTCCACGGCGAGTGAAGTGACTCCGGCTCCGGCAGCGTCCAGTTCGCCCACCTCACCAGTCCGTGGATGGCGTTGCCTTTGGATACCTCGGTGATCGGCAGCTGATATTCCCTGCCATGCCACGTGAAGCGGCCGTCGCCCAGCCGGTTCGGCCAAGGGGCGAGGAGCTGGCCGCTCCCGGCAGGACAGACCTCGTCCTCCCCGTAGCCGTCAAGGATGTCAATACCATCGTGCTGATAGACGCGAAGTCCGCCGCCGACTTCGACCGCGACTACGCACTGGTCATGGGCTTCGAGGCGGGCTTGGCGCCCGGAGGGCTTGGTCACCACGCCGACGACGTTACCGAAGGAAAGCAACCGAGGACAGGACCGTATCGGCCGGGCCCGTTTCGTATCGGCCGGCCCCGTTTCGTATCGGCCGGCCCCGTTTCGCGCAGAAGGACCCGGTGGGGGGGATACCGGGCCCTTCGCATCAGCGCTTCACGGTCCAGAGGGGGGGGAACTGGCCGGTGCGCTGATTTCATTATCGACCAGAAGAACCGACGAGCAAACATATTTTTATTTTCTTCTCATATATTTCTGGCGCGTTGCAACGCACCCGGGGGTGACAACCGAAGCGGCGCCCCAGCCCGTAATCTTGACCTGGCTTTCCCGCCGCGTCGAAGCTCGCCGAGTCGAAGCCCGTCGGGTCCGAAACCCGTCGGGTCGTAACCCCCAATCAGGTCGTGAGCCCTGGATCACTTGGATAGGAATGCACGCCAAACCATCACGGAGACAGCGCAGATCTGCAGAGCGACAGGCTCGAAAGCACCCCGATACTCCGCTCATACCGACGCGCCACTGGCCTCGACGACTTCTCGTGATGGCGAACATCTTCGTAGCCGTCACTCTCATCGCAGTCGGCGGGGCCTACGCCTACGTGCGCTACCGCATCGATTCGATACACACCGTCGCGGCTCCCGACCTCACTTCGCAGGGGAATCACACCGGGACGAACCAGCCTGCAGCCAGCACCACCTCGGCGGCTCCCGAGAACATCCTGCTCATCGGCAACCAGAGCCGGGCCGGCCTCAACACTCCCGCCGATATCCAACAGTTCGGCAACCCCCAGCTCCTTTCCGGATCGCTCAGCGACGTGATCATGGTCCTCCACCTCGATCCGAAGACAAAGCAGGCGTCGATTCTGTCCATCCCACGGGATCTTTTCTCCCATATGCCCACCGGGAGTCCTGTGTTGTCGTGGGAGAAGATCGACGCAGCCCTCAACGACGGAGTGAACGGCCCGGACAACCTGGTCAAAGCCATACAGCAGGACTTCGGGATACCGATCAACCATTTCGTCGAGATCAACTTCAGTGGGTTCGAGAACACCGTCAACGCTCTCGGCGGCTTGACGATGGACTTCCCCCAGAAGCTTTATGACCTGCAATCGCAGCTCAACATTACAAGCACTGGCTGCATCTCCATCAACGGAGCGCAGGCCTTGGCTCTGGTGCGTTCACGCCATCTGCAGTACGACCCGCCCGGCTACAACGGCGCGGTTTCCACGTGGCCGTACGACCCGGAATCGGATCTCGCCCGGATCGTGAGGGACCATGAGTTCGTCCGGGTGCTGCTGTCGACCGCTATCTCCAAAGGACTCACAAACCCGTTGACGCTCAACCGGTTCATCGGCGCTGTAATAAATCAGGTAACGATGGATCCGGGCTTGAAGAACCAGCTGATCAGCCTCGCCGAGACCTACGGACACATCAACCCCGGCGCGATACCAGAGACGACGCTCCCCGTCACCACCTACAACAACTATTACTTCAGAGGCGCATCGATGGGTGACGTCGACTTCCCCGTCCAGCCCAACGACTACCAGACGATCGCGAATTGGGATTCGGGAGCTTTGCCGACCCCCGTCACCCCCACAACCGTCAACGTGCTCAACATCGTGGGCAGCTACAACCTCGCGGGCGTCACGGCGAAAGCCTTGGCGGCCGACGGTTTCACGATCGGCACGGTCGCCAACGGTGCCGTTCCGGCCAGTCCCTCCGAGACTGTCATCCAGTATCCGACCGGAGGTCTCGCTCAAGCGGTTTCCGTGCTCTCGAAGCTGTCCGGCGCGGTGGTAATGGAACCCGACCCGGCGTTGGCTGCGGGAACGATCACCGTCAAAGCAGGCACCAACTTCTCGGTGGTGTCCGCTTCGCCGAGCTCGCCGGGCGCCACAACCGCCGCTACAGGCGGAGCACCCGCTACAGGCGGAGTACCTAGTTCATCCACAACGACCCGCCCTCCGACCGTCGGCAATCAAGCGCCCAGCTCGAGCGTCGACAACCTGACCCCGTACGATCCCCGGCCCTGCGCACCCGGATCACCCGTCAAGACTCTGGCCGGCTAGACCTCACCGATCCCACGAGCAGATGAACGTCAGCCACCTTCTAGCCACCTACGGCTACAGCGCCGTCTTCCTGCTCGTACTGATCGAATGCCTCGGCATCCCGCTCCCCGGCGAGACGATACTTGTAGCAGCCGGCATCTACGCAGGAACGACGCACAAACTTTCGATCGTGGCGATCTTCTTGGTCGCGACTGCGGCGGCGATCCTCGGTGACAACATCGGATTCTGGATCGGCGACAAGGGGGGATACCGGCTGATGCGGCGCTATGGCCGGTACGTCCGTCTCGATGCTGCGAAAGTGAAAGTAGGGCGTCTCGTCTTCGACCGCTACGGTCCGATCGTCGTGTTCGCTGGTCGTTTCGTGTCCGTCCTTCGAACATACGCAGCGTTTCTTGCCGGGACCCTGAAGATGACGTGGCGACGCTTCCTGCCGTTCAACGCGGCCGGCGGGATCGTGTGGGCAGCGCTCTACAGCTTCGTGCCCTACAGCCTCGGCAGTACCGTCAACAAGCTTTCGACCGTCGCCAGCCTCGTATTCGGGGGTGTCGCCCTCGTCGCGGTAGTCGTCGGGATCCTGATAATCCGTCGCAAGACGAACCAGATGGTGCAAGCCGCCGAATTGGCGTATCCGGGGCCGCTGCCTGAGCGCTAGTCTTCCCCCGGAGGGCTTGTCATGCTGGGACTCCTCAACGTAACGAACCTGGTCGCGTCCTCAGGGTACGCCGCAATCTTCATTCTGTCCGTTCTGCAGTCGTGCTGCGTGCCCACGTCGTCCGAGCTCACGCTCGGCTTCGCCGGGGTCCTTGCGGCAGAAGGAAAACTAAGCCTTGCGGCGGTGATCGCCGTAGGGGTCGCCGGGGAGATAGTGGGCGCCTACGTCGCTTGGGCTATCGGTCGTTTCGGCGGCCGGGCATTCGTAGCCCGCTACGGCCGGTACGTGCTGATGAGCACACACGACCTCGACCGGGCGCAGGGATGGTACGAGCGCCACGAGCGTTGGGGGGTCTTCGGTAGCCGCCTGCTGCCGGTGATCCGCAATTTTGTTGCCGTCCCGGCCGGTGTCGCTGAGGTCCCGCTTGTCAGGTTCGGGATCCTCACGGCCCTCGGCTCTCTCCTCTGGGACGGCGCCATGGCATTGATCGGATACGAGATCGGAGGCTCGTGGCGGTCGATAATGAAAGGCTTCAGCGATGCCGGCTACCTGCTCGGCGCGGCCGCCGTAGCCGCTGTAGCGTTCGTAGTCTGGCACCGCTGGCGCGCATTCCACAGGGCGGCGGGGGACATCGGGCGAATGTCGTTGCCTGGCAAAACCCAGCGGGAAACGGAGCGGCCCTCGGCGACAGAGCGGCCCTCGGCGACAGCGCGGCCCTCGGCGACAGCGCGGCGCTCGTTGGGGACCCCGTCCGAGCCACGCAACGCCGCCCGGCCATCTGTCACGATGGGCGGCGAGATCGACGCCGCCTTACTCCCCGAGCGGTACCGGCGACAAGGCACCTGAGCAACGGAAACGGCTCATCCCATGCTCCAACTATCCCCTGCAGTCCGACGCAGCATTCCGATCAGCCTTACGAGAATGGACGCGGTCAGGCCAGCCCACAACCCACCAAGGCCCCAGTGCCAACGCAAAGACGCAATCCCGATCGGAACGTACACCCCGACCGTTGCGAGCAGCGTCAGGTCGCGCATGTAGCGGACATCGCCGGCCCCGATCAGGACACCGTCGAGCGCGAACACTACCCCAGCGGCAGGCTGCATCGCCGCAAGGAACGGCCAGAGAGCGTGTACCTGAGTCACCACGGCGCCCGACGAAGTGAAGGCAGGCGGAATCAAAGACCACCCGCCGGCGAGCACGGCCCCGAGCACGATTCCGGCTACCAGGCCGTAGCGCGCCACGCGCCACGCAATCTGTCGAGCCGATGCAGTGTCGCCGCCCCCGAGCGCGGCTCCGACAAGCGACTGTGCCGCTATCGCGAACGAGTCAAGCAGCAAAGCGGCGAACGACCAGCACTCGAAGCCGATCTGATGGGCGGCAACCTCGGCGGTACCCATCCGAGCTGCCACACCTGACGCTGCAAGCATCGCCGCCTGCAACCCGGCCTTGCGAACAAGGAGGTCTTTCGCCGGAACCAGATACGCCGCCAGCACCCCCGGGGCGGGCCACCACGGCCGGCGTTGCGCACGAAGGGCGAGCAGGAACAGGGTGCCCGCGAATGCCTGAGCTGCAAGGTTGGCGACCGCCGAGCCGGCCAATCCGAGTCCGACGACGTACACGAGAAGTGGCGACGCGACCGCAGACATCGCGTTGGCTGCAAGGACGATCCTGACAGGCCGACGCGTGTCCTGGACGCCGCGCATCCAACCGTTACCTGCCAGCGCAAGCAGGATCCCCGGAACCCCAAGGACCGCTATGCGGAACCAGTGCTGGGCGGCCGCCTCGAGTGCGCCCGGGCCGCCTGCGAGGAGATCAAGCAGCGGTCGGCTGAGAATCTCACCGAGCGCCACCGCAACCGCGCCAACACCGAGGGCGAGCACCGATGCCGCTACCCCCTCGTCTACAGCCCTGTCGCGCTCGCCCGCACCGAACCATCTAGCTGCTCTCGCGGTGGTGGCGTAGTCGAGGAAACCGCCGAGCATCGCCACCAACGACAGCAGCGTGCCTCCCAGCCCGAGCGCTCCGAGCTGCAGCGAACCGAGATGGCCCACGACCGCCGTGTCCACGAGGACGTAAAGTGGCTCGGCCGCCAGCACAAGGAACGCTGAGGCCGTCAGCGCCAGCAGCTGGCGCGTCCCGGGCGGCTCAGCCATCAGTGTCTCACGCTAGTGCCACCGCTTGGAGGCGAGCTTGTTTGAAGTCGCTGGCGGCGGACGGCCGTCGCTAGCGACTAATCGGCAAATTGCCTGGATTAACCCGAATTTGTGTCGCCGGCCTTTCCCGTGCGCCCTCGACGGCCGTCAAAATTGGTCAGGATCTTCGGAGGTCGCGACAAGACTGACCATTCGAAGCGTTTTTTCGCACTTTTTGGTACCCGATCTTCGTTCCCAAAAGATCGGGTACCAGCCCTCGCTCATGAAACGCACTTTTTGGTACCAAACTTTTCCAACTTCAAGATCCTGACCAATTCTGACGGTTTCCGGCTCTGCGGTGCCTGCTCAACTTCTCGCGGGGCCAGCAAACTTGGGCTCGCCGACGGGCAAGCCGGGGGCCAGGCAGGGGGCCAGGCAGGGGGCCAGGCAGGGGGCCGGCCGCAGGCGGTGGCTTTAGCCGAGGGCTAGCCGCAGGCGGTAGCTTTGCCCGGTGGGCACACCTCCCCTCCCGACGCCCGCACGCGATGGGTCGACGAGCAACGATGCCAGCCTCGAGCCTTTCCGCGCCGTCGACGTCATAGCGTTGGACGTCGACGGGACGCTGCTCGCAGAAGACGAATCGATAGTCTCCGCAGAGATCGTCGAGCTTCACTGCGCTCTCGCGACGCACCCCGCCCCGATCGACTTCGTCCTGGTGACAGGGCGCCCGTGGGAGGGCGTCAAAGATCTGGTAGCAAGTTTCGAAGAAGCGACCGGCCGCCGGGCCCCGCATGTCGTCCACTTCGGATCGGTTGTCACCGACGCGCCCGGATCGAAAGCACTCCGCCGCTCTGCGATCCCCGCCCAAACTGTCAGATCCGTCGTCGACATCTACCTTCGCTGCGGTCTGGCACCGTCGGTGATCCAATGCGATGCCGACCTGTCCGAGACGCACTGGTCCGTGGGTGAGCCTGAGCCCACAGGGGCCGACCCGCAAAAGACTTACGGCTTCGGAGTGCCGATCCGGGCGGTACCAGAACTGCCCGCAGGCGTCGAAGCGCAGGTGATCCTTGCGAAGACGCATCCCGACGTCGCGGCCCGGGTCCTCCGCGAACTGGCGACACTCGAAACAAATCTGCCCATGGAATACCACAAACCGAGCGGCGTGCTCTACGTCGACTCGCAGGGATCCTCCAAGGCCGAAGGGCTCCTGTTCGCCCTCAAGGAAATGGGCGTCTCCCCCGAGAGGACTATTGCGGTGGGAGACGCAACACCTGACATAGCGATGTTCGAAGCGGTCCGCCTAGGAGTCGCCGTCTCGACGGCCGACGCCGAGGTGATAGACGCGGCCGACTACGTCGCGTCGAATGGATGTTCCGCTGCGGTAGTCGAAGTGCTGGAATTGCTGCTGACCGCGCGAGGCGACGTAGCGATCTAGCGCCTAGGCGCCGGCAGGGGCGAGCCCTTGGAGCCGCGCCGCCGCCAGCCGGTGACGGCTCAGGATGTGCTCTGCGCCGTCGGCGACCAGACGCCCGTCGCGGACGACCGGCCGTCCTGCGACGACAGTATGGCGTGCGCTGACTGGGCCGCAACGCAGCCACGCCTCGACTGGGTCGGTGAGCGCCCCGGCGAATGCGATACCTTCGAGCGGCCAGCAGACGAGGTCCCCGACGCTTCCCACCGCAAGCTGGCCGATCTCGCCGTCGCGGCCGAGGCACGCAGCG
>JAKAZH010000080.1 GCA_021815935.1 Actinomycetes bacterium | reverse complement strand
CGTCTAGAAGATCCGGTTGATCAGGTCGTCGCCGATTCCGAATCCTGCGCCGGTCATGATCGCCCGACCGAAGCCGCCGCCGATGAAGCGGCTGAGCATACCTCCACCCATGCCACCCATGCCGCCTATGCCGCCCATCCCTCCCCCCATCGGCTGCTGCATCAGGTACGAGGGCTGAGGGGCATACGCCGGCTGGTAGCCGGGCTGCGCACCGCTGTACGCGCCGCCCGCCGCGGGATCCGACATATGGTTGACCGAGAAGTCGTGCATAGCCTGCATCAGCGACTGCATCTGCAGGTGGTCCTGCTGAACCGACAACGCAATCGACTTGAGGTCGAGGAGCCACTCACGGGCGTTGGAGTCACCGGTTCCCGCCGCTGCCTGAAGCTTCCCTGCCAAGGCTTCGATGGTCTGAGAGGTTGACTGCACCTCCTGCTCGAGTTTCGCGTACTCGGCGTCGATAGTCTCCGGATTCATGGTTGTCCCCTTCCAGTAGTCACAGCTTGCGAACTGTACGCTGGGATCATACGACGCCCTGGGCCGGTGCGGCTACGGGACAGAGGTCGCAGGGCGGGATGTTCAGTCGCTCGGCTGGGGTGGCAGCCACTCCACCCAGCCGTCGGGCAGCTCGTAGGGGAAGGCTGCGAGCACGTTGTCGTGGTCGCTCAAAGAACGCTCGAAGCAGTCGAGGAGCATGGTCGCTGGCTGCTCGAGGAGGTCCTCGCTTTGGTAGCCTGCATCGAGAAGTTCTTGCAGTCGACGATCGAAACGCCGCAGAGCATCGTCCCAGATCCCCGCCAGTTCGGCTCCCTCGACAGACCCGCCTGCCCACCAGGTCACCAAGCGGTCGTGCAGTTCGCCGAGCCGCGCGTCGGTGTCTGTGCACACGTCGTCGGTGAGAACCTCGGGGCTTTTTTTCATTGACTCCTCCTTTCCGATGCACCTTGTCTCGGGTCGTGAGCGATACGGGTTGAATGTCCGATTAGTCAGGTTTCGGTGATCGCGGAAGGTGGTGGTGTTCTGAGAGATGTCAAGATGTTCGGGTCCGGCCGTTGGAAGGTCCCGGCGGACGTGCCCGGGAGGCGATCGACGACATGGATGCCAAGGTTCTGCTCTGCGACTTTGCGGAAGTGAGTGGGGGAAAGCTCTTCATAAGCGGCGCGGGCATTTCGATGCTTGCAAGCAACACCGAGGAGCCCCCGTTCCCTGTGAACATTTTTCTGGCGGTTCTGGTCTCGATTGCTTGGACTGAGACCGACGCCAAACACCTGATGACGATCGAGTTGGTCTCCGAGGCTGACGGGGCGCAGCGGCGGGTCCTGCTCAGCGACCAACTTCCGGAGGAGGCGAACCCCGCGGACCAAGGGATGATCGCCGTCGTATTCTCTGCGGTTCGGATGCCGACGATGATCGACGGAGACGAGTCCGTGATGCCGCTCGCCGTTCCGCTGTTCGGTCTACCGTTGCCGGCGACCGGGCCCTACTTCTTCAGCGTCCGCATAGACGGGCGGGAGATGGACCGGGCGTCGTTCCGCCTCGTGTCGCGCGAGCAGATGCAGGCTCAGCTGGGGGGATGACGCGTTCGTTTCGGACCCGTCAAGGTAACGCATATCTCTGCCGAGTAGGTACCCTTATGGCAGGCACAGACGTTGCCGGGCTGAGAAGGTGAATCGAATGTTCGAATTTATGTTTCTCGGTTGGTTCCTGATCAGCTTCGCCGGCTGGTTGGTGGGTAGGGGCAAGGGCCGTCCGGCTCTCGGTTTCCTGCTCAGCTTCGTCTTCGGAGCTATAGGTCTCGTCGTCATAGCGCTGATGCGTCCGAAGTCCGACTGGTCCGGCCGTCTTTACGGCGCTCGCCCACCGTACGGCCAGGTCGGCGGCGACTACACCTATCCGTATGCAGGGCAACCGGCGTCGGCCTATGGGGGACAAACGGCGTCCCTGTGGACGACCCCTCCGGCCGATCAGCCCGTCGCCTACGACGTAGCTTCGGCGCCGGCGTGGCGGCCTGACCCGTCGGGCCGATGGGACTACAGATGGTGGGACGGCCGCGAGTACACGAACTACGTGTCGAAGAGCGGAGTCCCTTACACGGACTCGTTGCCTATCTGAACGTTCGTCAATCGTCCCCCAAGGCCGGGGGAGCTAGGCGCTCTGACCCGGGTCGGCGTTCTTCGGATGGAGGAATCCTTGTAACCAAGGCTCGTCTCGTTACCAGTTCGGCCAGCCCACAGGAAGCGAGCCGGTCGGAATGCTGTTCTCTATCACCCCGCCGGGCGCCCCGACAGACTGAAGTAGCAGGGAGAAGTTGTAGCCGAACATCGTCGTGTTCGACCCACCGAACTGTCCTGCGCCATACGCCATTGTCGAGCCCGAACCGCCCTCTGCCCACCCGGTTTCCATACCGGCAGGTCCCTCGTACAACGTGCCGATAGCAGTGCCCGGGGTTACGGTTTCACCGACTTGGACCGTAGGAAAAATATCCTCGGCCGCGTACACCGTCAGCCCCGCCGCAGGACCACTGGTCAGCCGGTAAGAGATGAAGGTACCCCCCGGCCAGCCACCGTTGAAGGTGGACAGCACCACCCCGTCGCCTATCGCGTAGACCGGGCCGTAGCCGCTGAAGTCGACGCCCTGGTCGATCCGCTCCGGATTTAGCGCGGACACAGCTCGCAGCGGGTTCGCGTATCCGGCCGCCGAGACGACCGGGGCCTGCGCGATTGGGCTCTGCGCAACGGCTACAGGTGCCTGAAATACCGGTGCGACCGTCGACGGCTCCGCCGGCTGTGTCGTCGGGGGCGCCGTGGCCGGGGGCGGCTCCGCGACGGGTGGACGGCTGGTCGCTGACGCCACGGCAGCGCTCGCCTGGGCCGCTTGAGCTGCCTGCGCTGCGACGACTCGTGCGACCAAAGCCTTCTCGGCTGCGAGTTGTTCCGCCGCCTGCTTGGCCTGGGCTGCCGCAAGAAGCTGGGCCAGGTTACCTTTCACCTGGTTGAGGGTCGCCTCGTCCGCGGCCAGCGCGGCTACAGCCGCTTGACGCTGCGTAGCCAGAGCGGACACCGTCTTCTGCGCGTCGTTGGAGAGGCCCTGCGTGGCCGCAGCGGTCGTCGTTACCAGTTTCGCGTCCAAGGAGTAGTTCTGCATCGCCTGTGCCACGTTGAGGCCTGCGACCTGGACGTACTCGCCCTCGATCATCGCCGAGTTAGCTCTGGCTACGAGGGACGAACCGGACGCGGGCACCTGGGAGGCCGACGCCGGGCCGTCCACGTACTCCTTGATCGCTAGTCTGCGAAGGTTCGAAGCGGCTGTCGCCTCGTTGGCCTGGTAGGCGAGCAGCTGCTGGCGCTCAGTGGCGAGCTTCTGCTGGAGAGCCGAAAGCTGCCCCTGCGTTTCGTTGCTGCGGGCGACGAGCTGCTGGAGGGCCGAGCCTTGGTTTGTGATACGAGCCTCGAGCTGGGAGATCTGAGACTGGTCCGAAGCAACCCCGCTAGCGGATGCCGGCGCAGCGAACGCACCGCCAGAGGCGGCAAGCGAGCCCAGAAGGACCAGCGCAAGCGACAAGCGTCGGGTGCGCCACGACCGGTGCGGGTGCTCAACGCGCCCGCCTCCCAATCGGAGGTTCTTCCAAGCTTTAGACACCACCATGAAACCCGTCAGGCTCCTGTCGTAGCTGGGCTTACTGCAACTCGCGCCGACACGAGGCTTCACGTCTAAAGGAGACATTCACCGCGGGGAAGCGACGGCACCGCCGAATTTAGCAGGGCCGGCCCGTCCACGCCGGTTTGATCGTCGGTCGGCTCGCCAGTAGAGAAAAATTCGGCAAAGGAATAGATTCGCAGCTGTGACAGCCAGCAGGTGGATAGGCAGACCGGCGGGTGACGCGGCTCTGTCCTTGTCCTGGGTGCCGCTAGCTTTTGCCGGCCACCTTGGCGAAGGCACCCCGCGGGTGCTCGACGTGCTGGTTGGCGCAGTCATGTTCCTATCGTTCGCTCATCAGCCGCTCACTCTGCCCTTCGTGTACGCGAGCCCGTGGCGGCTTGCGTCCCACCGGCGCCTGTTCCTTCTGTCGCCGGTGGCAGTTGTGCTCGCTGTCTCTATCTTGACGACCGTGAGCCCGCTTCTGGTGGTAGTCGTCGGTGGGCTCTGGAACGCCGAGCACACCCTCATGCAGCGCTACGGAATCATGCGGATTTACGGTCGCCGGGCCGGCGACAACCAGGCCAGGACAGAGAAGTTGATGGTTTTCATGTGGTTCGCTGTTCCTCTCGGTTTCGTCGTGGCACGACACGAAGTCGCCAATATCGTCAGCCAGTTCGGAGCTCAGACCGTATCCGGCGACGCAGCGAGGATCCTCTCGGGGATGTCGACCGAGGCGACCATCGCCCTGCCGCTCATCGTCGTCGTTTCCGTCTACCTCGCCGCAAGGTGGGTTGCCGGCGAGACTCGTAGCACTGCAGCCAATCCCGGTAAGTGGTTGTACGTCGCGTCTACGGGAGCCCTGTTTGCAGTGGCGCTGGTCGACCCGGTAGCGGCTTTGGTGGGTTTCGTCGGGTCGCACTCGATCGAGTACCTGGTCATCGTCAATCGTTCAATTGCCGGCGAGGCCCGACACGCAGGCCGTCTAGGCGCCGTCGCCCGGCGTCCCGGCGGGCGGATCGGCTTCTTCGCCGCGTACGCAGCCCTGGTCTCGGCGCTCTTCGTCGTGTTGTACTACCTGGTTCCGTCGCGGGTGCTGCTGGTGGTCGTGCTGAGCATCGGCGCTCTGCACTTTTTCTACGATTCGTTTATCTGGAAGCTACGAAAGCCGGAAGTCGCCGCTTCGCTCGTCGGCGCGGCCGTTTAGAGCTCCAAACCTAGAGGGCTGCCCCTCCCAGGGCGTCCACCGCCCGCCGGAAGACCTCGCCCCGGTGGCGATAATCACTGAAGCGACCGTAGCTGGCGGCCGCCGGCGAGAGCAGTACGACGGCCCCCGGTCCTGCCCATCTTGAGGCGGCAACAACGGCTTGAGCGATGTCGTCACAAGCGACCGCGTCCCCACCGCACGCGACGACTTCACGGCGGATGCGCTCGCCGTTGTCGGGGACGGTGAGGACGAGCGACGGCTCGACGCGTCCGGCGAGGTGCGCAGCGAGGGGACGGTAGTCGATGTCACGGTCGAAGCCCCCGGCGATGAGCGCCAGAGGCCTGTCGGCGAAAACCTCGGCGGCCGCGATGGTCGGAAGGACGTTGGTCGACAGTGAATCGTCGACGTATTCCACCCCGCCGATCACCGCAACCGTCTGCAGGCGATGTGGAAGCGGATGGAACCCGCTCGCCGCTTCGGCCAGTTGGTCAGGGTCCGACGCTTCCGACACCCCAATCTCCTCGAGGCACGCAGCCGCGATCAGTGCGTTGACGATGTTGTGGCGTCCCCTCAAGCCGAGACGGCGAACCCATTCCGCCTGTGAGGACGCGCAGCCGCCGCCTGCCACGGTGCCGCCCCCATTTGCGGCCCCGCCGCCGTCCGGCGGTAGGACCCAGCGCGGCCCCGGGGCGAGGCTCCCAGCCCTCTGTCTCAGGCGCTCGTCGGTGCCGTTCGCGACGGTGATTCTCGCCCCGCGACGTCCGCACAGCGAGAGCTTGTCGGAGTAGTACGCGTCGAGAGAACCGTGCCAGTCGAGGTGATCGGGGTGAAGGGACGTGACCGCCACGACTGCTGGCGACGACCACAGGTCGGTCGCCTGATAGCTGGAGATCTCCACGATCCAAAGGTCAGGGTCGGGCGGATTGCGGGGTGATCCTTCGCCGGGTTCCGGGTCCCAGGCGACCGCGCCGAGATTCCCCCCGACGAAACAGGTTCTGCCCATGCCGGCTGCAAGATGCGCCGCGACCGAGGTCGTCGTCGACTTGCCCTTGGTGCCTGTAATCCCGATGACCCGCCCCGACCCGACCTCTTCGAGCCAGAGCCCCATCCCGCCAACGACCGCAGTCCCTCCCGCCGACAGCGCCACCGACCTAGCGTCGTAGCGGGATATCCCAGGGGATTTGATGACCACCTCGCAGCGCGACAGCAGTTCCATCCCACCCTGAGACGTCGCGACGATCCACGACTCGCCGGGCTTGTCGTCGACGACGGCGACAGGCTGCACTCCGAGGCTGCGAAGGCGACGCAGACTTGCACGACCCTCCGCCCCGACACCCCAGACGCCGACACGGCGTCCCGGCAGATCAGACCAACGCAGAGGCGGCGAGTTCATCGGGAATGTTGTGGGTGCCGATGGGACGGAAAAAGTTTGCCGGATCGCTTGATGCGGCCTCCCCATAGGCCTCGAGCGCCTCGGCCAAGGCCGCGAGGACTTTGTTGCCTGCCCGGTCGGGGCGAACGGAGGCGAACTTCACCGCGGCACGGCATTCGTCGAGGTCGCCGACGCACTCGAACGGCTTGAGATGGTTCCCTGTCCCTATCAACGACTCGAAGCGCTCCAACAGGTCGATCTGCTCGAGCGGCTCGGCCGCCCCGAAGATGTCGGCAAGCGCGTCCCGTCCGATGAACGGGGCGAGGATGAGGTCGATAAAGCAGCACTTGTCGCAGCGGCCGCACCACGTTTCGAGTCGGAGCGACGGGTCCAGGTGGAACGCACGGTTGCACGAGCGAAATACCGGGTGGTACCTCGCCAATCTCGCGAATCGCTGCCCAACCCACAGTTCGCTCGACGCCCTGAGCAGCGAGAAGAAGTCCGGTTCGTCGCCCAGGGCCGCCTTGAGAACCGCCCGCAAGGACGACTCGAACGCATCGCTTTTCGAGTACTGGTGGTTGACCGCCAAGCCGCCGGCTACCAGGGTCGGTTTGCTGGCCGACCATTCGTTGGACATGACGACCGCGCCTCGACCGTCGAGGACGGCGCACAAGACGGCCAGCGCCGAGACGATGCCCGTGACCGGGACGTGTCCGTTGTAGGTCGATGCCCCCTCCGGCGGCGACAGGATCCAGGCGTCGATCTCTCGCTGCGCTCTTCGCACGTCGAGGCCGGTCACTGCAGCAGCGCGCTCGATGGCCTCGAATCGGGGGACCCCGCGCCGGTTGACGACGAACAGGTCCATGTCGTATCCCGCTTCGCGCAGGCATTCAACGGTGACGATGGAGTCGATGCCGCCTCCGAAAGGGACAAGGAGCCGACTCCGGTCCGCTTGGAGGTGCCCGGTCGCCGGGGGCGAGTCGCGTGGTATGGGTGCACCACCGACGATCCGCAAGTCGGTTAGGTCAAGCCTGTTGCGGTAGGCGAACTCGCTGAGGCCGTTCACGTAGAACTCGCGGATGAATTCCCGCTCGCCTTCCCGGACGCCCATGTCGCCGAGGTCGATCACAGGCGGCGCCCCTGCCTTGAAGTACGACACGCCTGCAAGGAGAGCGACGATTCGGGCCGCCTCGTACGCGGCCGGCGTCCACTCGTGACCAGGCCCGACATCCACGGTCTCGACCAGGTCGAGGTCGTCGAGGCTGTAGTGGCATCGCATGACGCCGCTGTCCTCGTCGACTTCCAACGGGCCGTAGGCGAACCGGACGGATCGAATCGGGCTGCTCACGTCGAGCCAAGGGTACTGCACGGACGTGGCTCGTGTGGGGCTCGCACGGTCGGAACGGTGCTACCCGCTGAACGTGATCGCCGGGTCGAGAGGGGCCGCGGAGTCGACGCGGGCCTGGGTGGCTGTGAGGCTGCCAACGGCTACCAGGCGTGCGAAGACGTGACTGCGCCTTGCAAGCGCAGCGGAGAGATGGGTGTGGGGATCGTAGGCGGAGGGGGCCTGCAGGAGGCCGGCGAGGAGTGCAGCTTGACCCCAGGTCAGCTGCGCCGCTGGCCTTCCGAAGTAGTGCAACGCCGCGCCGGTGATGCCGTAGGAGCCATCCCCGAAGTAGGCGGCGTTCAGGTACATCGCCAGGATTTCCTGTTTG
>JAKAZH010000079.1 GCA_021815935.1 Actinomycetes bacterium | reverse complement strand
CGCAAGGGCGAACATGGTGCCCGGCTTGCGAAGACTCGACCGTGCGGGCCTGGAGGACATCGAGCCGCATGCCGGCGGGATCGCCGCGCTTCACTCGCCGGGGACTGCGATCGTCGACTACGCAGCCGTCGCCCGTGCCATCGCCGGATCGGGCTCCTTCGACGTGCTTGTCGACTTCAAGGTCACCTCGATCCGACAGGACCGATCGGAGCTGGTCGTCAGCGGCAAAGGCGGAGAGACCGCGGAGGCCCGGGAGCCGATACGCGCCGACCGGGTTGTCATATGCGGAGGCCTTGACGCCGACCGGTTGTGCGAATCTGCCGGCCATCGCCCAACGGAGACGATAGTGGCGTTCCGCGGCGAGTACTGGCGTCTAAAACCCGACCGGTCCCACCTCGTGCGAGGACTCATCTACCCCGTCCCGGATCCCCGCTACCCTTTTCTCGGGGTCCATTTCACCAAACGTGTGGGCGGCGCCGTCGACATAGGTCCAAATGCGGTGCTGGCGTTGGCGAGGGAGGGTTACCGCTGGAGCGACGTTGACCCGCGTTACCTTGCCCGGACCTGCGCTTCGCCGGCGTTCGTGCGCATGGCGGCCAGCAACTGGAGAGCCGGCTTGCACGAGCTTATAGGATCTCTGTCCAAACGGCGTTTCGTCGGCCGCGCAGCGCAACTTTTACCTGAACTGACCGTCGGCGACGTAAGCCGGGGTCCTGCCGGGGTGCGGGCCCAGGCGCTCGGGTCCGGCGGCGCGCTACTCGACGACTTCGTCGTGGAGCGTTTCGGGAGGGGGGGCAACGTCGTCTCGGTGATCAACGCTCCCTCCCCCGCGGCTACGTCGGCGCTGGCCATCGGCCGCCATATAGCCGACCGAGTGCTGACCGGGTCCTGACCGACCCGACCTGAAGCTACCCCGACGGAGCTGTCGTCGCCGGGGAGGAAGCGACGGTAGTGGACGGAGCAAGCGTCGTCGATCCGGATGACTGGGCCGCGCTAGCGGGGAGTTTGTTCGCCTGCTGGATTGCGATCCTCGCGGCGTTCACGTCAGCCTGGTAGGTCCCGAGATCTCCTGCTTGGAGGGCCGCCTGCGCGTTGTCCAGGTCGGCGTTCGCCTGAGCGAGAAGCGACGAGACGGTGGAGCCGGCTGCAGGTACTGGCACTGTGGTCGGCGTGGTCGGCGATACCGTGGTCGGAGAGGTAGAGGTCGACGATCCCGATCCGGTGGATGACGGCGTGATAGTCGGGCTCTGGGCGGCGGCTGTATTGCAGTAGTTACCGAACGGCTGGCTTCCGTCCGGGTTCGTGATCTGGCAAAGAGCAGCGTCGACTGAAGCGTTCGAGCTGTGGTACGCCGTGTTGTCGTAGACGACCACGACGTCGTCGAGGGTCGGGATATGGGCCGCCGTCGACTCGACGAAGATGGGTTCGATGTAGAGCAGCGTGTTGTCGATTGGGACGATGTCGACCTCGCCCAGCTCTACCTCCGAGCCGTTCTGATTGTAGAGCGTCAGCTCGCGCGAGATCGCGGCGTTTGACTTGATAGCATTTGAAATCAGTCCAGGCCCGTCGATGGTTTCTCCCGCAGGAAGCTGGTAGAGCGTCAGCTGCCCGTAGGTTCCCTGGTTGGAAGAGCCCATCATGAAGGCCGTCAGGTTCTGGCTGGAGCCCGTGGCGGAGATCGGCACGAACGGAGTAAGCAAAGAGAAGTTCACGCCTGTCTGCTTCGTGTTGGGAAGCGCCGCCTCGACATACTGAGGCTGGAGACGGGCGACTGCAGACGTCAACTGGCCGTTCGCTCCGATGATCGTCTGGCCGACAGGCGTCGAGTTCAGAGGGCCGCTGCCAGGGTCGGGTGAGACCGCCCACGCCTGCGCCTGGCTGTAGAAGGCGGCGGCGTTGTTCAGATGGTACTTACCGTACATGTTGGTCTGCACCTGGAACAGGTTCTCCGGATAGCGCCAATGCGCAGTTATGCCCGGCACCAGCTTGTCGGCAAGGGACACGGGCGTGAAGAGACCCGGGAAGATCCGCTCGTAGACCTTGAGGATCGGATCACCCGTTCCCATGTCGAAGAAGTACATGCTCCCGTTGTAAGCGTTGACTACGACTTTCACCGAGTTACGTACGTAGTTGAAGTTCGCTTGCAACCCGCTTGTGAGGGGAAGGCCGTCGAGATTCGCCTCCTGGGAGTACGGGTAGTTGTTGGAGGTGGTGTAGGCGTTCAGCACCCAGTAGGTGTTCCCGTTGAGAACCACCGCATACGGGTTCGAGCCGAGTTGCAGGAACGGCGCCACTTTCGCCACCCGTTGGGAGACGTTACGGTAGAAGATGACCTTCGACGACGGCGTGATCTGCCCCGAGAGTATGAAGTTCGCGTCCCCGAATCGCAAGGCGAACGCCGCCCGGCGCACGAGGCTGCCCGCGCTGACGCCTCCCGACCCGGAGTAGTGGTTCGTGATCTGAGCTCCTGTGGTGCTTTCGTAGTCCAACTCGGGGGTTTGGGAGTTCGCTATGACATAGCCGGTGTCAGCCGGGTTGTCGTCGAAATAGATCTGTGAGCCCTTTTCGCTGAGCTGAAGCGAAGGGTCCGATGCGCTGGCGGGAAGACCGGAAAGCACGAAATTCGGGTTACCCGACGAGGTAACGCCCGCCTGGCCGACAGGTACCGCGACCGCTCCGTATCCGTGCGTGTACTCGAGGTGCTGGTTGACGAATCCAGAGGGGACCTGGCTGTTCAGCTCCCTGACCGAAGTGATGGTCGCTGTCTGTTGGACCGCTCCATTGACGTTGAGCTGGTAGCGGTCGAGATAGAGCGAGTTGAACGAGTAATAGGATCGCAGAGCCTGGAACTTGTCAATCGTATTGACGATATTGACCGAGGGGTCAAGGAGGCGGATATTCGAGAGCGTCTGGCGATTGACCTGAGCCTGAGCGGATGACCCTTGGATCTCGGATGTCGTTACTGTCGGACTGTAGTTGTAGCCGCTGACTACGTTGACGTTGTTGATCCCGTATGCCGCTCTCGTCGCGTCGATGTTGCGTTGGATGTAGATCGACTCTTTGGTCAGCTCGGACGGGTTGACGTTGAGGGACTGGTAGAGAGCCGGGTACACGGTGCCCGCCAGAAGCGACACCAACGCCCACAGTGCGACGCCGACCGCCGGAAGGACCCACCCGCGCTGGCGGATGTTCGCGAGGAAAAGCAAAGCCGCGATCACGGCTATGACCATCAGCAGGAACTTTGCAGGTGCGCTTGCATGAACGCTCGTGGCTGTGGCGCCGTCGACTATGTGTGATCTGGAAAGGACGAGCGACAGGCGGTTGTAGTAATAGGCGACCGCCTTGATCAACGCCAGTATTCCGAGTAGGACCGACAGGTGGGCTTTGACCGACGGACGCACCCGCCCGAAACGAGCCTGAGGGACTATGCCGCCGTTCAAGAAGTAGGCGACGGCTGTGACGATCAGCGTCACGACGATCGCGTCGAATGCCCAGCTGATCAGGAAGCTGATGAACGGAAGCGAGAAGACGTAGAAGGAAACGTCCTTGTGGAATTGAGGGTCGACGATGCCGAAGCTGACCTGGTAGCGGAACATGTCCCAGTTCTTCCACTGCCTGTCCGCCCCGATACCCCCGAGGACTGCGAAAACGAGGCAGGCGACAAGCCGCAACCTGCCTGCCCGTGGCGCCGCAAACGAGCGGTACCTTACGACGAACTCGCTGAGCGGGCCGACCTCCGAATCGCCGGGAGCGAGCCTGTGCGCAACGGTGAGACTCGCGAAGAGCAACACGAAAAAGACGGCGATGAACACGACGGACAGGACTATCTCGGTCGCGATGATCGTCCGGAACACGCCCGCGAAGTGGACCGAGTCGAACCACAGATAGTCGGTCCAAAGGATTGCGAGGCTGCGCAGCGAAAGGATCAAGACGATGATCACCACGGCGGCGGCGATCAGGCCTATCCGCAACTTTCTAGAAGCGCGAGGGATCCTACGGCTGAATTCGGGTGGCGTACGCATCGGCGCCGCCGAGCCTACAGGGTCATCACGCCCGTGATGCAGCCACCGCCACCGGAACTAACAGACAACGGCACCCGCCGTGGGCGGGCGGGTGGAGCTGACCGGTCGGGAACTCCTCGGGCTTGGGAAGCTCGCCGGCCAGCGCGTCGTCGTCGCAGTCTGGGCATGGGCCGTCGGGGTCGTCGACGATCCAGCGCAGAGCCGCCCCGCCCGGTACCGTGCTCCAGGTGCCTCTCGAGAATGCGGCGCAAAGCGCATCACCTCCGAGGCGTTCGATACGCTGCGATTTCCACTCGCGATAGGCGGACCCTATAGCTTCGACGAGATTCTCTCGGTCCTCCACGTGGCCGGCGGGACCGTCTGCCGACACGGACTCGATGGCTTGCTCTAGTCGGCGGCGAAGAGCGGTCGCGAGCCCCCTCGCGCAGTTGTCTGCAAGATCGTCTACAGGCGTCGAGCCGTCCCGATCCAGCCCGTCGGAGCCCGGCGACTCGAGGCATTGCACGGCGAACGCCGATCCTTTGGCGGCAGCCTGTGCGAGCAGGGGGCTCACGATGCCAACATAGGTCGCCACCTGGGCTTCCTCCTCTCCCAGAAGAAGCTCGGCGTTCAGGTCCCCGCTCAAGAGGCGAAGCTTGTCGAGCAGATCGTTCTGCTCGTCTTGCAGCGCCCGCTTCAGCGACCTCGTGAGAAGCACCTCCAACTCTCCGATCGCCGACTCGCGTCGCTGCAGCAGCGACTCTTCCTCGTCAGGTACCACGTCGCCAGGTTCGTCGGCAACGACGAGACTCGTGTCGTTGCCGACGACGGCCTCATCCGAAGCGCCTTCTTGCCGGGTTTTCATCTCCTGTTCCGGCGGCGCCTCGCCCCGGTTGGCTCGTATCCGAGCGAACAGCTCGTCGACAGCGCTGCCGGTCGGGCTCACGTCGGTAGTCTCGACGCTCCCGGTGGGCTCGCCGACGCCCGGCTCGATCGATACCGGCTCAATCGATACCGGCTCAATCGATACCGGTTCAATCGATACCGGTTCGATCGATACCGGCTCAATCGATACCGGTTCAATCGATGCCTGCTCGACGGTCTCGCTGCGAAGGCGCCGTCCGACCGCATCAGCAGCCGCTCTGGCTTCGGCGTCCGCCCGGGCCAGTTCCGACTGCACGTCGTCGAGGGTCCTGCGAACCAGGGCGTAACTGTCGATCAGCCGCTCCCGCCCAGCTCGGAGCTGCTCGATCTGCACAGTAGCCACCCGCCGGCGGCGCGCGAGGTCCTCCAGGATCCGTTCACGGTTCGCATTCGCGCCCTCGATAAGCACCAGGCGCTCCTGCTCGGCTTTCGAAGCTATGGCCGCTGCTTCGTTGCGAGAGCGTTCCAGAAGCTCCGCTGCGTCGCTTTGAGCTTTGGCAACCAGATTGGCGGCGGACTCCGCCGACTCACGCAACTCCAGGTCGACCGAGGCGGCGCACTTGCTTTTCATCGCTTCGACGTCTTGTTCCGCTTTGTCGATCAAGCTTTCTGCTTGCGCCTTCGCGTCCGCGAGAAGCGTCTCGGCTGCGGCCTGCGAATCGGACATGCGCTGTTCGGCCTCCGCAGCCGCCTTCGCGCGCAGCTCCGCCGCAGCCGCCCTGGCCGTCCGAAGCACACTGGCGGTCTCGTCGCCGACAGCGTCGATCAGCGCTTCCTCATCCAGCACCGGCGGGCGCGCCGCCCGCTCCTCCGCGGAACGCCAAACCGACTCGAGGTGCTCTGCGCGTTCTCTCCACGCCCTCACATCAGCGGCCACCCGAGCAAGAAAGGCGCGGACTTCCCCTGGGTCCAAACCTCGGAACGCAGACGTAAAAGACTGAGACTGGATCAGCTCAGGGGTCAGTGAGGGGTCAGGTCCCATGTGTGTAGAGATTACGACCCGCTCCCACTCCGGTGGGCGATGCTCGCCGTAGACTCAGTTACGATGCGGCTCCGACAGATGGCGGGATGGAACCGCCGAGGGCCTTCAGGTCACCCAGAGCCTGCGCCAACGACGACACTGCGTAGACCTTCATACCTAGCGCTTCGCTTCTAGCCGCCGAGCGCTCCTGGACCGGGACGAAGAACACCTGGGCGCCTGCCTTTCGCACGGCGACGGTCTTCTGTGCCACACCTCCGACGTCTCCGACGGCTCCGTTCAGACTTATGGTCCCGGTGGCAGCGATGCTACGTCCTCCGGTCAGCTTTCCGTGGGTGAGCGAGTCGAGGAGCCCGAGCGTGAGCGCAAGCCCTGCCGACGGCCCGCCGATCGCCCCGACGTCGATAGAAACGGGAAACGGGTACGAGAACGTGGCGTCCGTCTGGGTCGCCACTCCGAGAAACGCCTTGTGTGGGTCGGCCGGTTGCGCGCCCTCTCGCGGGACCGAGGCGAGCTTCACCTTGACGTCGATGTTCTTTGCCGGACCTTTCGCAGGCGTCCTGGAAACAGCGACCGTCACAACCGAACCGGGGGGGTAACTAGCGATGGCGCTTGCGAGCGCGGAACTCGTGGCGATCGGATGTCCGTCGATAGCGGTGATCAGATCGTTGCACTGCACCCCGGCCTTCGCGGCCGGCGTGGAGGGGACGACTTCTACGACCTGGGCACCCCGGTTGTCCTCGGGCACCTTGTAGCCGAGAGCGCGCAGCGCCACGACGGAAGCGGCTGACTGCGCTCCTGACATCTGCTGGTTTTGCTGGCAGCCCAACTGCGACGCTGGAAGTCCGCCCAGTATCGCCTGTTTGGGATAAAGGACGGTCGCATTGTCCAAGGAGTGTAGTAGGCCCAACTTCGCCAAAGCGAACTCCCAGGGCGTGGCCGGTCCCTCCAGGACGTCCACCATCCTGATCGAACCTTGGACCGGGCTTGCCGCCGACGCAGGGACCACCAAGCGCACGCATGGCTGCCCACCCGGCAGCGCCCAGTTTCCCCCGCCGACGGATTTGCAGGTCGGCGACGCCGACACGATCGGAGCGGTACCGGGCGAGATCGCGTAGTATCCGCCTGCGCCGTGCAGGACGTAGACTGTGAGCGCGACGATGACGGCGATCGTTACTCCAATTGCGATCGCTGTCACCCGGCGACCCTTGCCAGGTCGCCGACGCTGCGAGTCGGGTTGCGATACGATCTCTGATCTGGTGGTCAACTCGACTCTTTCCGTGCGGGCCGGCCGGGTCGGCTGGTTCTTGAGGCCGCTCCAGCCTGCCATGCGCGGCCTCGCAAGAGCCACGCGCCTTCCGTGACCACGCAGCGAGCGACGGGACGGCGGGTGTTCCGTGCCGTCGGTTCTGCTACCGCTCTCATCTTCATCGCGATACTTCTGGGCCTGCTCCTTGCAGGCGTTCTCGGCGGCAGCGTCTACGGAGTCGCTGCACTGCTCCGCCATCTTGCCAAGCAGTGACGGTCTCCGATAGCTCTGCACTGGCGCCGCAGGTGGCAGTACGCCTTCGAAGGGCCGTGCGCCGTCGCGAGGCCGTGCTCGCCGGCCACCAGGGCGACGAGACAGCCGCTCGGGCGGCCTTCGTCGATCCCGACCCTCAGGTGCGCCGAGCCGGCCTCGGTGCCTTGGTACGTATGGGCGCGCTAACGTCGGAGGACTTCGACGCAGCCGTAGGCGACGAGTCCCCGCTCGTGCGCCGGCACGTCGGGGAGCTGGCCAGGTCGATATCTCAGCTGAGCGGCCGCCAGAGGGTGGTAGCAGCCCTGAAGGGTATGCTCGACGACGAAGACGCAACCCTGGTGGAAGCCTCTGCTTTCGGGATCGGAGAGGCCGGACTCGGTGAGGTCATGCCGATGTCGCCGAACGACAAGGCCGCACTGGACGCCCTCTGCAATATTGCCTGCGGCCACCCCGATACCCTTTGCCGGGAGTCAGCGGTCGTCGCCTTGGGCGGCACCCAGTCAGCGGAAGGGCTACGCGCCCTCCTGCATGCCATGGGCGACAAACCGGCGGTCAGAAGGCGCTGCGTTATCAGCCTCGGAGCCTACGAGTCCGACCTGGCGCTCGCGGCCATCGAGCGGGCTCTATCGGATAGGGACTGGCAGGTTCGCCAGGCCGCGCAAGATATG
>JAKAZH010000078.1 GCA_021815935.1 Actinomycetes bacterium | reverse complement strand
GCTTGCGTACTCCAAGAAGATGCTCTGCGGCGTACCCGCCGGAATTCCCGCCGGATCGAACAGCTCCACTTGCACCGGGAAGACCCCTGTTTGGCCGAGATAGACCGTCGGCAAGGCTGGGTTTGGCGCAACGGAGTTGACCGGTAGCTCGACGTCGACGCCTCCGGCGGGGTCGACGGCCAGCCCCGCGAGCGGAACGGCCTGGCGGTAGAAGAAGCCGCCTACTTTTCCTTGCGCCGCCTGGTCGAACGCCGTTCGGGTGATGAGCCGGTCGAAGACTGTCACCTGAAGCCGATAACCGCCGCTGGAGGGAACAGCGAGACGCAGATCGAAAATCCCGTGCGTCTCGACCCATGGGCTCTGCGAAAGGACGTTCAAACCACCGAAGGGCGACGCTGCAGCGGCCTTCGGTGCAATGGCCGCAAATCCGAGCGAGACGAGGGTCGACAGTAACGTCGCCGCGATTATCGACGTCAGCGACCGGATCCCCGACCCTGACACGGTGGCGGGCGTCGTGACGTCCGATCTCATCGAAGTGAGAGTGAGAGTGTCGACAGGGACGAGCCCTGCTCCTCAAAACCCACGCTTCGGTACAACGCGAGAGCGGCTTCGTTGCCGCGCTCGGTGTTGACGAACGCGCGGAGCGCGCCGCTCCGTTTCATCCAGTTGAGACCGTCGCAAAGCAGCCCGGAACCAGCGCCTCGGCGTTGCGCTGACGGGCGAACCGCGAGACGCTGGACATAGCCGTGAACCGTCGAGCGGCCGCACACGACGTACGCTTCGGTGGCCCCCTCAGCGGACAGGGCTACACGAACGCTCGTGGACGGCGTCGCAGCGATGGATTCGCGCAAAGCGGGCAGCCCGAAGCCGGACTCGACCCCGAATGCCGCCCGATCGACGTCGACCAGTTGCTCGAGGCGGCTGCGCCCGTAGTCATCGAAGCGCCACACGCCGACGGGGACATCCTTGCGGACAGCCGTGGGCAGCGCCGGGTCGAGGCTAATGGAGAGCAAGCGCAGCTCGCTTCGCACCTCGAAGCCCGCCCGCAGGAAGGTAGCCTGTTCGAGAGGGCTCAGGGCGCCGGTCCGCAACTCCTTGAAACCTCTAGTCGACGCAGCGTCGACGCAGCGGGCCAGGAACCGCTCGGACAGCAGCGTCATAGCAGGCATCGTCGTGATGAGTGCTGACTGGTGGCCCTCGTCCCACGAGACGACACGGGCCCGCTCCGGGCCCATTATTATGGTCGAGTCATCGCGCCGAGCAGCCACGGCGCGACGCTTCTGAGTCTGGCGTATCACCGATGACAAAGCTATCGTGCGAGCGCGATCGGCGCGTTGGCAGGGCACCCTGAATCATTGTTCTCAACTTCGCGACTTTCCGGCCGATACCAAGGACGTGCTTGATCTCAAGGCCATCCTCGTCCACATGACAGAGGTAGGTGGATCCGACCTTCACATAAAGGGCAAGTCGGCGCCTAGGGTCCGGGTCAACGGTGATCTTCGCCCGACGCCGTTTCCTCAGGTCGACCGCAACGAGGTCGAGGAATGCCTCCGGGTGATAATGCCCGTAGACAGGATCGACGAGTTCCACCGCACCGGCGAAGCGGACTTCTCGCTGTCCATCGACGGACTCGGTCGTTTCAGAGCGAATGCCTTCCGCCAGCGAGGCAGCGCCGCAATGGTGTTGAGGCGCGTCCTTCCGGCCGCGATGTCTGTCCTCGATCTCGGCCTGCCCCCGATCGTTTCGCGCCTCGCGGAGGAAAGCCGCGGCATGGTGCTCGTCACCGGGCCTACCGGATCGGGAAAGACGACCACCCTGGCGGCGATGATCGATCACATCAACCAGACGAGGTCCGGGAACATCATCACGATCGAGGACCCGATCGAAATCCTCCATCCCGACAAGCGCTCGGTGGTCTGCCAACGCGAGATCGGGACGGACACCAAAAATTACGAGCAGGCTATGCGCAGGGTCCTCCGCCAGGACCCCGACGTCATTCTCATCGGCGAGATGAGGGACGTCGAGACGGTAAGCGCAGCGATGATGGCAGCCGAGACTGGACATCTCGTGCTTTCGACGCTTCATACGTCGAACGCGACCGAGACAATCAACCGGATCGTCGACTTTTTCCCGCCGTTCCAGCAGCAGCAGGTCCGGCTTACTCTCGGCGGGGTGTTGAAAGGCGTCATCAGTCAACGCCTGGTGCCTCATTCGTCGGGCGAGGGTCGGGTCCCCGCGATCGAAGTCATGGTCGTGACCGGTAGGATTGCCGATCGGATCATGGATCCGACGTCGAGCGGCAAGGAGAGCCTGGAGGAGCTGATAGCCGACGGGGAGTATCACGGGATGCAGACGTTCGACCAGAGCCTTTTCTCGCTGTTCAAGAGTGGCGAGATCACTCTGCGGTCGGCACTCGCTGCCGCCACGAATCCCCACGACTTCCGCGTCGCCCTGCAGTCCGCCGGCCTTCTCACACCCCCGTAAGCTCCGGGCGTACTCGCCAGCCCGCACAAGTGGGCCAGGTCTGACCGGTATCCTTGGACGACGTGGTCCCCGAACGCTTCCGCCCGCTCATCGAAGAGACAGCGGAGCTTGCCGCTCTGTTCTCGGCAAACGGCTACCGGCTCTACCTGGTAGGAGGCGTCGTACGTGACGCGATGCTCGGCCGCCTTTCGCAAGAGTCGGATCTCGATTTCACCACCGACGCAGCGCCTGACGACACGGAGAAGATCCTTTCCGGCTGGGCGGACGCCGTGTGGGCGCAAGGTAAACGTTTCGGGACTATCGGAGCACGCAAGGACGAGAAGTCCTTCGAGATCACCACCCACCGCGGCGACAGCTACGAGCCCGACAGCCGCCATCCCCGGGTCGTCTTCGCTGAGGCGATCGAAGCTGACCTCGCCCGTCGCGATTTCACCGTCAACTCGATGGCCCTGTCACTTCCGGATCTGCGCCTGATCGACCCGTTCGACGGCGCCGTCGACCTTGCGGCCGGTCGCCTTCGCACACCGCTCGCTCCCGAGACGTCCTTCAGTGACGACCCGCTTCGGATGTTGAGAGCCGCCCGGTTCATCGCCGGTTACGGGTTCGAGCCCGACGGTGCGCTCACCGACGCTGTGAAATCGGTAGGTCCGCGCCTTTCGATCGTCTCGGAGGAACGCATCCGCGACGAACTGGACAAACTTATGGTTGTTCAAAGCCCGGCGGCCGGGCTCTGGTTTCTCGTGGAGACTGCTCTGGCCGAGGAGTTTCTTCCCGAGCTGCCTGCGCTGTCGTTGGAGGTCGATCCCATCCACCGTCACAAGGATGTCCTTGCGCACACCATCGCAGTGGTCGAGAAGACGTCACCCGACCGCCTTCTTCGCCTCGCCGCCCTGTTCCATGACGTCGGGAAACCGAAGACCCGCTCTTTCGGCCCGGGCGGAGCGGTGTCGTTCCACCATCACGAGATGGTCGGAGCGAGAATGACCCGCGATCGGATGAGGGCGCTGCACTACTCGTCGGATGATATCAACGACGTGAGCCGGCTGGTCGAGCTTCATCTGCGCTTCCACACCTACCAGATGGGCTGGACGGACAGCGCCGTGCGCCGCTACGTGCGCGACGCGGGCCCGCTCGTGTCCCGCCTGAACGAACTCACCCGAAGCGACTGCACGACACGCAACGTCGCCAAGGCGAAGAGCTTGTCGCGGCGCATGGACGAGCTCGAAGCTCGGATAGCCGATCTGGAGCTCAAGGAGCGCCTCGACTCCATCCGCCCGGACCTCGACGGTGTGGAAATCATGGCGAGACTGGGCATTCCGCCCGGGCGCGACGTCGGAGCGGCGCTCGAATTCCTGCTGGAGCTACGCCTCGAGGAGGGACCTCTCGGGTCCGAGGAGGCCGGTCGACGCCTCGACTCGTGGTGGGGATCCCGAAGCGGCGCGGGTTAGTTACCCTCTTTCCTGGCGCGAACGATGAGCGTCCGGGGAACGAGTTCCATCGCGTCGCTCCACATCCAGCTTCGAGGTGACGAGCTGACAGGCGCAGGCTCGAGAATGAGATCCACCCGATAGCTGGCCCTGGTCAGCGCCCCGTAGAGTTCCGAGAAGCCGTGCCGGTAGACCGTGAAGTCGATACCCTCCCACACGACACTGCCCGGCTGGCGCTCGAAGTAAGAGTGGCCGATCGTGGGGTCGGGCTGGTCTTCGGCGATCATCCACCACGAAGGGTGGGGGAGGCTGAACACGAGGGGCGAGCCGATCTTCAAAACTCGGTGCACCTGGCGGAACACCCGGCTGAGATCCTCCACGTACTGGAAGGCGTACGCCGAGAACGCAACGTCGACCGAGTCGGCGCGAAGGAAGGCAAGCTCCGCCATGTCCGCTTGACGGAGCTCGACTTTGACCTCGGAGGCGGAACACAATTTCTGGGCGAAGGCCAACTGGGCGGGCGACGTGTCAACGCCGATAGCAGTCGCCCCGGCCTTGGCGAAAGCGACGGAGCATTGAGCGCCGCCACACCCGAGTTCGAGTACGCGCTTGCCTTTGAGGTCGCCCAAGAGCCTGAAAGTCGACTCGGTCGGGATGTCCGGCCCGTAGTGGGCCGAGTCGGTCGGCAGCGCTGAGCGCCGCTGGTACTCCTCCGAGAACCGATCCCAGGCGGACGCCGTCCCGTTCGTCACTCAGCCCCGGCTGCGAACGTCTCGACCATACGGTGAGCCTCGTCGTCGTGGTACTGCACTGGCGGCGACTTCATGAAGTAGGCGGAAGGGCCGAGGAGCGGTCCACCGATACCACGGTCTTTGGCTAGTTTGGCGCATCGAACTGCGTCGATGATGACACCGGCCGAGTTCGGCGAGTCCCAAACCTCGAGCTTCATCTCCACGTTGAGCGGCACGTCGCCGAAGTTGCGGCCTTCGAGACGGATATATGCCCATTTGCGGTCCTCGAGCCAGGGGACGTGGTCGGATGGTCCGATGTGGACGTCGTCCGCGGCGATGCCGTTGTCGATCTGGCTCGTGACTGACTGCGTCTTGGAAATCTTCTTGGACTCGAGCCTTTCGCGCTCGAGCATGTTCTTGAAGTCCATGTTGCCACCCACGTTGAGCTGGTAGGTGCGGTCAAGCACGAGGCCTCTGTCCTCGAAGAGCCTTGCGAGGATCCGGTGGACGATCGTCGCACCGACCTGGCTTTTGATGTCGTCGCCTACGATCGCGACGCCCGCGTCTGCGAACTTCTGGGCCCACACCGGGTCACTCGCGATGAAGACGGGAATGGCGTTGACGAACGCGACCTTTGCGTCGAGGCAAGCCTGCGCATAGAACTTCTGCGCATGCTCGCTACCGACAGGAAGGTAGGACACGAGGACGTCCGCCTTGGCCTGCGTCAAAGCTGCGGCTACGTCGACGGCTTCGGCAGGAGATTCTTCCACTATCTGGCGGTAGTACTTGCCGAGACCGTCGAGGGTAGGGCCCCGCTGGACGGTGACTCCGAGCTCGCCGACAGACGCGAATCGGATCGTGTTGTTCTGCCCGGCGAAGACGGCTTTGCCTAGGTCCAGGCCAACTTTGTCGGCGTCCACGTCGAAGGCTGCTACCACTTCGACGTCCGAGACGTGGTAGCCGCCCAACGTCACGTGCATCAAGCCGGGCACGCTGTCGGCCGGGTCGGCGTTGCGGTAGTACTCGATGCCCTGCACCAGCGAGCTGGCGCAGTTGCCGACACCGGCGATGGCGAGACGAATCTTGTTGCTCATTGCTCGTGTTCTTTCTGCTCGGGGGATGTGGTGAATGCGTTGATCGGACGACGAAGAAGCGCTAACGCCGGGGCGTCCGACGAGACGAGGTCCGGACCGGACTCCGACGCGACACCCGGAGGTCGTCCGGCCCGCTCGGAGATGATCATGCGGTCTATCCAGTCGAGATCGCTCTGCGCCGACTCCCGGTCATGCTCGATGAGGCTGAAAGCGTAGCGGTCTCTGACGGAATCGAGCCGGGACCGCAATCTCGCTACCTTCTCCGCGAGATGCTGTCGCCTTCTCTCGAGGAGCCCGATGCGGGCGTCGGCGGGTAGGTAGCGGGCAAGGGCGAGTTTCAGGTTGAACAGGCGTTCGTCCTCACTCGAACCGTTGCCAGCGTTCAGCAGCTCGGCGAAGAGCTCCTCGCCGAGGGGGGTTATCCCGTAGACCTTCCGGCGTCGGCTCCCTTCGGCACCCGAGGACTTCCGGGCACGAAAGGCCGCTATCTCTCCTCCGAGAGATCCGGTGTGCGGGACCGTTCCCGGAGTGCCCGACCGCGACTCCACGGATTTGACGGCCTTCGCCGCCTCGAGACGGGCCAGCGCCGGGTACAAGGAGCCGAACGACGTACCGCTGACAAGGCCCAACTGGTCGACGAGTCGCCGCTTCAGTTCGTAGCCGTGCTGGTCCTGCTCCTTCAGCAGACCAAGTATCGCTAGCTCGAGCACGGCATCAATATAGCACGTCGATGTATCGAACCGATATATCAGGTCCTAGATTCGGTGACCCTCTCCGTATCGGCACCCCTGGCCCCTACCGGAACGGCTTTATGTTGGTATCCTGCCGCCGTGGTCAGCTTGCCGCCGGGGGCCCTACGCGGACGTGAATCAGGAAGCCACGTCTCCGGCCAAGTCGATTACCGCCTCGCTCGAAACGCCGTGGTCAAAGAGTTCCGGCGAGGACGGCTGTCGCGCTTAGACGTCTGCGACGCCCATCCCGAGCTGATGCGCGCGGCTACCAACGTGGGGCTCGAGTCGCGCGAGGACTGCCCGATATGCGAGCAGACGAAGCTCAGGCTCGTCTCGTACGTTTTCGGTACGAGGCTAGCCCCTTCAGGGGTGTGCGTCACGTCCGACCAGGAGATGAACAAACTCGCCCGCAACAGTCGGGACATGGTCTGCTACGTCGTCGAGGTTTGCCCGAACTGTTCGTGGAACCATCTGGCGCGCAGCTTCGCTGTGCAACCCGCCACGCGAAGCCAACATTCGCGTTTGCCCTGACCACTCGCAGCGGCGGCGCGTTTCGCTTAGACTAGAGCTACAAACTCTGCCGGCAGCCCGTCAAGGCGTTGGACAGACAAAGCTAGAGGAGGGTCTGCTTTGAGCAGCCAAGGTTCTCACGAAGCCCAGGCTCAGATGTCGCGTCTCTACCCGGTGGCCGCCAGGTTGCCTGAGCCGGGTCTCGACACTACCCCCGGCTCGGACCCGAGCGACCCGAGCGCACCGAAGATCCGGGGACGCAAGGGGAGTGGTCGGCCTGTCGTGATGGTTACGGCATACGACGCCCCGGGGGCGCGCGTCGCCGACGAAGCGGGCGTGGACCTCATATTGGTGGGGGATTCTCTCGCGATGGTCGTGCTCGGCTACGACGACACCCTCCAGGTGACGGTTGACGACATGGTCCATCACACAGCGGCGGTGGCGAGAGCCAGGCCGAGGCCGATGGTTGTCGCCGACCTGCCGTGGATGAGCTACCACACCGGAACAGCGGACGCCGTCCGCAATGCGGCCCGCTTGGTGAGAGCAGGTGCCCAGGCGGTCAAAGTCGAGGGCGGTCGCAAACGCGTCCCGGTGATCGAAGCCATTCTCGACGCCGAGATACCTGTCATGGGACATTTGGGGCTCACGCCTCAATCGGTCAACGCCCTCGGTGGGTTTCGGGTGCAGGGCAAGGACCTGGACGGCGTAAGGCGCCTTTTGGACGACGCAAAGGCACTTGAGGCGGCCGGCTGCTTCGCGATCGTGCTCGAAGCGGTGCCCGACGTGGTCGGCCAGATGCTCACCGACTCGGTGGGGATCCCGACGATCGGCATTGGAGCGGGTCCTCATTGCGACGGCCAGGTCCTCGTGTATCACGATCTGCTCGGAATGCACGACGCTCGACCCGCGAAGTTCGTGCGGCGTTACGCTTCGCTCCAGCATGACGCTGTGCAGGCGTTGCGCTCATGGGCACAAGACGTCCGTTCGGGTTCGTTCCCCTCTGACTCGGAGAGCTACCACCTCACTTCGTCGACCGACATCCGCGAGGCACTCGGGAGCCATTCGTTCGACACCCGGCCCGTCTCGTTGTCACACCCCTGATCCATACTGGTCTCAGACCTCA
>JAKAZH010000077.1 GCA_021815935.1 Actinomycetes bacterium | reverse complement strand
ATGGGCGAGCGTCGCGCTCGCCACAGGAGTCGGCTGCGGCGTCGCTCTGCACCTCCTCGGAGCACCCCAGAGTCATCGGCTCAACACACCGACGTCGATCGGGGGCGGCGGAGCCGTAGAGCTTCAGTCGGTCAGCGCGGTGATGTACGTGGTGGCGCCGGGAGACACGTTGTGGTCGATCGTTCACTCCGTCGATCCGACAGGCGACGAACGTCCGCTCGTCGACAAGCTCGTTTCGCAACTGCACGGCACTGTCATCTATCCGGGTGAGCAGGTGGAGGTTCCCGTGCCGTAGGGATGGGCGAGTTCTTCCCGGATGAAGCGGGTACCAGTCGGAACCCCCTCGAGTAACGGACGCGCTTTGCGTCAAGTTCGCCCATGGTGCGCGCCGTGGGCGCTACCGTCGTTGCGATGCGGTGCCCACGCTGTACATGCACAGAGGATCGGGTGGTCGATTCGCGTTCGGCGGAGGACGGCTCGGCGATCCGACGCAGGCGTGAGTGCAGCAGCTGCGGCGCGAGGTTCACCACCTACGAACGCCTTGAGGAGGTGCCGCTCGTCGTAGTGAAGCGGTCAGGAGGTCGGGAGGTTTTCGACCGTTCGAAAGTCGCTGCCGGCGTGTCGGCGGCATCCAAGAACCGACCGGTGGGCGTAGACGAGATCGAGCGGCTCACTACCGCAGTCGAGGAAGTCCTTCGCTTCCATGGCAGCGAGGTCTCCTACGAGCAGGTTGGAGTGGCTGTCCTCGAACAGCTCCGAGACATCGACGAGGTCGCTTACCTGCGCTTCGCAAGCGTATACAAGGGCTTCTCGGCTGCGGGGGACTTCAAGAGGGAGGCCGGCATGTTGGAGCGGGCGTCGGGCGTACATAAGCCGTGATGTGCCTGCATTAGAGTCGTGGAGTCCTAGGTAGGGAGATGGTCATGCGAGTCGGAATGCTTACAGGTGGCGGCGATTGCCCGGGGCTCAACGCTGTAATCCGGGCTGTCGTGCGAAAGGGCGAGGTGACCTACGGCGACGAGTTCGTGGGTTTCCTTGACGGCTGGCAGGGCGTGATGGACAGCCGGAGCATACAGCTGGACGTGGAGCGCTGCCGAGGGATACTTCCAAGGGGCGGCACGATCCTCGGAACGTCGAGGACGAACCCGTACAAACTCGACGGCGGCGTGGCGCGCTGCCTCGCGACGCTTCGCTCCGAGAGGATCGATGCTCTGATCGCTATCGGGGGCGACGACACCCTTGGCGTCGCTCACCGTTTGAGCGGTGAAGGCGTGGCTGTTATAGGCGTTCCGAAGACGATCGACAACGACCTGTCGGCTACCGAAGTCACGTTCGGTTTCCACACCGCGGTACAGATAGCGACGGACGCCATCGACAGGCTGCACACCACAGCGGAGTCACACGACCGGGTGATCGTGTGCGAAGTCATGGGACGCAACGCCGGGTGGATCGCCACCTACGCCGGGATAGCGGGGGGCGCTGCGGAAATCCTCGTTCCTGAGGAACCGTTCGATATAGACGTCATTTGCACGAAACTGAAGAACCGCCACGCCAAAGGCAGGTTCGCCTCGATAGTCGTAGTCGCCGAAGGCGCCGTGCCCGCACACGGCACCTTGTCGACGACGTCGGCGGAATTGGACCAGTTCGGCCATCCCCGCCTCGGAGGCATCGCAAATCTGCTTGCATCCGAGATAGAGAAGCGGACCGGGTACGAGACCAGGGTGACCCTGTTAGGTCACGTGCAGCGCGGTGGCAGCCCGACTGCATTCGATCGCGTGCTTGCGACGCGCTTCGGGGTGGCGGCAATCGACGCCGTGCACGACGGCGCGTTCGCCACGATGGTCGCGCTCCAGGCAGGCGAGATAGTGCGGGTTGCGCTGTCGGAGGCGGTCACCGTTTCCAAGCAGGTCGACCCGGCTCTCCTCCACGAAGTCGCCGCAGTGTTCTGGGGATGAACGAGCGGCCAGACGCTAACCGCTCCTCGGTTCGGGGCCGTCGAGGCCACCTGCATCGAGAAGTAGCTCGCAGACGGGATCGAAAAGGAAAGGCGTGGTCGCGACGGTCGTGCCATTTGGAAACGTCTCAACTTTCGCCCCCGCTTCACTGGCGATCAAGGCACCGGCCTGCAGATCCCAAGGTTTGAGGCCCCACTCGTAGAAGGCGTCGAAGCGCCCGCCTCCCAACCAGGACAGGTCCAGTGCCGCGGAGCCGAGGCGTCTAAGGTCGCGAACAACCGGAAGTACACGCATAGCAACCTCGCCCTGCCATAGTCTGCTTCGCGATTGGTAGGCGAAACCCGTTGCGACGAGCGCGGTTGCAAGGCTGTGGCCGCCGTCTCTGACGGCGCAGCGAACGCCGTTGCAGAAGGCGCCGTGACCGGAAGCCGCGGCCCAGATCTCTGACCGGCAGGGATCCCATACGACGCCGACCACGGCAATGCCGTCGACCTCGGCAGCGACCGAAACGGCGTACTGGGGTATACCGAACAGGAAGTTCGTCGTACCGTCGAGCGGATCGACCACCCAGCGGACGCCCGTCGTGCCCGTGCGAGCGCTGCCTTCCTCTGCGAGAAGCCCGTCGTCGGGGCGACGTTGCCCAAGGACGTCGTTGATCGCAGCCTCCGACGAGCGGTCGACGTCCGAGACCATGTCCGTTTCCGACACCTTGGTCGATATCCCCGTCGCCGAGCGCTCTGTGCTGCCGGCGGCTGCCCGGATCACCTCGCTACCGGCCCAGGCAGCTTCGAGAGCCGTACGTGCAAGCTCAGCTGTGAGCGGCTCTGCCCACCCGTCGCCGACCCCGTAAAACTCGTCGGCGGCGAGGTGGCGGGGGAGATAGCTCGAGGGTTCGGACGGTGAGGCCATGACGTCGTGCATAGCCTACTGTCGCGTCTGTGCCCGCAGCCTTGGTTGACGAGATTCCCGGTGTCGTGCTTGCGATTTTTGCCCATCCCGACGACGCCGAAGTGGCGGCCGGGGGAACGCTGGCCCGCTGGGCCACCAACGGTTCGCAAGTCTACGTGTGCGTCTGTGCGCTAGGAGACAAAGGTTCACTCGACCCGGCGACAACCCCGGAAGTGCTCGTCGAACTGAGGAAAGCGGAGTCAGCGCAGGCGGGCAGGCTCCTCGGATTGAAAGGACGCTACTGGCTTGGCCATCCAGACGGCGAGATAGAAAACTCTGTGGCTCTCCGAGCACAAATGGTCGGCCTCATCCGGAAGCTGAAGCCGGAAGTCGTCCTCGCACCCGATCCGACGGCCGTCTTCTTCGGAAAGACCTATGTGAACCACAGAGATCACCGAGGCGTCGGATGGGCGGTGGTCGACTCGGTGTGCCCGGCGGCTTCGAGTCCGCACTACTTCCCGGATGAGGGCCCCGCGCACTCGGTGTCGAAGCTCCTGCTTGCCGGGACCCTCGAACCTGACGTCTGGGTGGACGTCAGCGAAAGCATTGAAACCAAAGCGGCGGCGGTTGTCTGCCACAAAAGCCAGATAGGAGAGCGCCGTGACCTGGTCGCTGCGTCGGTGCGCCGGCGCGCGAGTGACGCCGGCGCACGGGCTGGGACCCGGTTCGCGGAAAGCTTTCGTGAGGTTGTGCTCTGGTAGACCGACAGGGCGGTAATACACTGTTCGCGGTGGAACCGGAGGGACTCCGTATGGCGAAGCCGGAGGCTTGCCGGTGGATTCTCCACGTCGACATGGACGCATTCTTCGCGTCGGTTGAGGCCCTCGACGACCCGTCGCTGCGAGGCAAGCCGGTCATCGTCGGCGGGGAGGGACGGCGCGCTGTCGTGGCTTCATGCAGCTACGAAGCCCGCTCGCTTGGCGTACGCTCTGCGATGCCGTCCCTAGAGGCGCGCCGCCTTTGCCCGGCGGCGGTCTTCGTTTCGCCCCGCCATGGGCGTTACAGCGAAGTCAGCGTCGAGCTGCACCGTGTCCTCAACAAGTTCACGCCCGCTGTGGAGGGGATCTCGCTCGACGAGGCTTTCCTCGACGTGACGGGCGCCCTCGGTCTTTACGGTGGACCGGAGACGATCGCGGGTCTGATCCGCGACGCTGTACGCGACGAGCTTGCCCTTTCTTGTTCGGTGGGAGGTTCACGGGTCAAGTTCATCTCGAAGATGGCGTCGAAGGCAGCAAAGCCACACGTCGCCTCTGATCCGTTGACGGGTTCGCCCGCTGCGGCCGCCGGCCGCGCTACCGGGACGTTTATCGTCGCCGAGGGAACGGAAATCGAGTTTCTGCATCCCCATCGCGTCGAAGCTCTCTGGGGCGTAGGACCGGCGACAACTTCGAGGTTGCACCGGCTTGGTATCTGGACTGTCGGAGACCTCGCGGCCGTTCCTGCCCTGACACTGGAACGCATTCTCGGCCGGGCGCAGGGCACAATGCTCGCCAACCTCTCCCGCGGGGTCGACACCCGTCCGGTCGTTTCCGAGCGGCCGACCAAGTCTGTAAGCCAGGAGGAGACTTTCGCCGTCGACCGCTACGATCGCGAAGGCTTGCGACTCGAAGTTATGAAACTGGCTGACACCGTCGCGAGCCGTGCTCGTCGAGGCGGCGCTTGTGCGCGAACAGTGACGTTGAAAGTCCGCTACGGCGACATGGGCACCAGAAGCAGATCCCGCAGCCTTGACGTCGGGACAGACTCCCGCGTCGAGATCTCGAAGATTGCGTTGGACATGTTGGAGAACTTCGACCTCGAAGGGGGCGTCAGGCTGCTCGGAGTCGGCTTGACGAACCTCTCGGGGAGCTCGAAGTCGGCACCCTGGCAACCAGCGCTCGACTTTCCCGACGCCAGCACGCCTGCTCGTGGCGAGACGGGACGGTCGGGGGCGGTTGAGGCAGCAGCTGCTGCGGTCGACGAGGTCCGTAGCCGCTTCGGCGCAACGTCAGTTATGCCGGCGGCTTTGCTAGCTTCGCCTCATCGGCCGATGGGGCCTCGTGATAGCCCATGACGCGAACGTGTCGCGTTGCCGTATCTTTTTTCTGGTGAGATGATGTAGTCGGAGGCGAAGCGTGCCGCTCAACGAGAACGAACAAAGAATCCTTGCGGAGATAGAACGCCAGTTCCATTCGCAAGACCCGAAGTCCGCACAGATGATCGCGTCGACGACCCTTCAGCGCTACCTGGCCCGAAACTGCAAGTGGGCGGCTCTCGGCTTCGTCGTTGGCCTGGTTGTGCTGCTGGTAGCTTTTGCGTCGAGCTGGGTTCTCGCTGTATTCGGCTTCCTCATCATGCTGGTCGCTTCTGTGGTTCTGATCAGGAACCTGACAAGGATCAGCCGCCTTGGAGTGGAGCAAGTCGCAGCGACTTTCAGGTCCCGCAACCCGAGCCAGTCCTTGTCGGACCTGGCACGCAAGCTTCGGGAGCGTTTCGGAGGCGACGCCAACAGCTGAGCGGCGCTCGGTACGGTTCACCTTCCGGCGGGGACGGCGCACCTCAGCCCCGGATCCGCCTCCGACCCCAGTCCAGGCGAATCTGGCGCAGGATGACAGTGACGGCGAGAAGCGTCGAGGGCCTGACGCCGAGTCGCCGCCAATTTCGTTGCGTCCGGCTCTGGGAGCGAAGGAGACTTTTTCTCGTCCGCTGCGAGAGCTCTGCGGCAGTTCGCGCCAACGTCGAGTCGAATATCGGCGCGAACGACGCCTGGTCAGCGACGACGGCCAGGTCCGCCAATCCGCCGAGCGTGTCGAGGCGGGACGCTCGGCGGGCAAACTCCCGCGGGGTCTCGCTCGGCGAGCGGCTGACGCCGTACCAGACAAGTTCTGCCTCTGCTTCGCGCCACGCATCCAAGGCCACGCTGCGTGGGCCTGCTCTTGTCGCGCGGGCACGCCGAAGTAGCCGCAGCGCAGCGCGAGATGCCGCTAGCGCTGCGCACCACGAGGCAAGAGCGCCGAGAGTCAAGAGAAAAACCACCAACCCCCAGCCGTGAGATTGTCCGGAACCGGTCTGAAGCGGCGCGCCTTGAGCGACGTTCGACGAAGACCCTTGCGAAGCACCAGCTCTGAGATGCCCGGCCGGGACGGTGCCGAGCGGGCTCGCCGGAGCAACTGGAGACGGTGTTTGCTGAGGGCCTTGGGACGATGCGACACTCGAAGGGTCGTAGCCACCTGCGCCCGGCACGGCGAAACCCGGCGTGGGCTCAAACGGAACCCATCCGTAGTGAGGCCCGAAGTACACCTCGGGCCAGGTGTGCGCGTCGCTGTCGAGAACCTGAAAGCCACCTGGAATGGCGTTGCCGGTTGCGAAACCCACGCCGAGTCTCGTCGGGATGCCCACCTCTCTCGCGAGCACTGCAAAAGCGGCAGCGAACTGCTGACAATATCCTGCCCTGGTATCGAAGAGAAACGTTGTCAGCGCCGACGTGCCCGACCCGTCAGTCGGCGGGTTGAGCGTGTAACTGAAGGAGGGACCGGTCAGGAAGCTCTGGATGGCGAGCGCCTTGGCGTACTCGCTTGTGGAACCGGCAGTGATCTGATCAGCGAGGTCCTTGACGCTGGGGGGCACCGATGCGGGGAGGGCAGTATCGGCCGACAGCGTCAGGGATGTTTGCAAACTGGGAGCCGCTTTTAACTCGGTCGCTGTCAAGTCGGTCAGGTAGCGGTATGAGGTGACGGTATAGGTCATCCCGTTCGATGTGGAACCGTCGACGAGGAGGCTGTCGCTTCGCGGATCGTATGACACCCCTTTGGCGCCCTTAACCGATACCGGGTTGAACTGGTCGGGGAGCCACACCGAGTCCAAGTTCTGGATGTCGAATGTCGCCTGGTCAACTTGCACCCCTCCGGAAGCTTTGGGGATGCCAGGAAGCTGCAAGCTGAAGCCGCTGTAGGAGCCGTGCGAGCTCCACGTGACGCCATCGAAAGTGCTGAGCGTCGTGAGCTGCCAGTACGACGCGACGCTGCTTCGCACCTGGAACACGGGAGTGCTCGACTCTTGAAGAAGCCGGGTCTGCAACGATATGAGCGGGTTTGGGACGATGCGCTGGCCGGAACCGCCCGAGGCGCTTCTCCACCCGAGCACGCCCACCCCGTCGACACCTGGCAAAGAGACTGTCACAGCTGCCGCCATTGCGACGGCAGCCAAAGTCGTCGCGCCGGCGCTAGATAGGCGCGAACCTCGTCGTCGGCTGTGCACGTCGGCGAACCACAACCTGGGCTCCGACTCGCGCGAACTGACGAAAAGGTAGACGCAGACGCCTATGCAGTAGCACGCGACGACCGTTATCCGCCCGGGGCCGCGGCCTGCCGGGATCGCCGCTATGAACACGACAAGCGACGGAAAAATGGCGGCGATGCCGCTCGATCGGTGGGACGAGATCCACAGCGCTGCGACGGTCATGACGCCGCTGCCGCCGGCTGCGAGAAGCTCCAAACCCGACGTGGGGTGCACCGGCGGTACGGACAAAGCGAAGCTCGGACCGATGCTTCGCAGCGCCAAGCGCACCGCGTGAAGCGTCGAGGGTGTCGGCAGGCCGAGAACCGTCGACGAGGGGAAAATGGTCCAGATAACCGTCAAGATGACTGCCAGAAATCCGGAGGCGACCCGCCACGAACGCCGTCGGCGTCTCTGGAGCCACATTGCGGCTGTCGCAGCTGCGATCACGGCGACGACTGGACCGGCCCAGGAGAATCCTACGAAGACCCTGAAAAGGCCACCAGCGGCCGTGACGCTGAGCATCGAAACCGGAACGACACGGGCGATTTCGCCCCCGTCAAACCGCTTTGTCAGGCTCAAGCGTCGACCACCGAACTTCCGACATGGCGGGCGAGGGTGCTGCCGGCTGGAATCCGGATCTGCCTTCTCGGCCCGACAATGCCCGACACCGAGCTTGCGTCATCGATGCCGAGCGAAGCGGTCGAGGGCCTGTCCGGCTCGGACGGCGTTCGATTCGCAACGGGCGTCGCCACGCAGACGACGGTCATATTTTTCATCGTGCGCTGTCCTACTAGCGCAACAAAGCGACGTTGGTCGCACATGTCCGTCGTTACCACGACAACCGGAATGTCAGCGTTCGGAAGCTCGGGCAGACGCTGCCGGTCGGTTGCGTGGGTGGCAGCCTCGCTGAGCGCATCGAGGATCGTCATAGTGTGCGCTTGCCCCGCCCCGCGCCCGGAGTCGAAGCCGGCGCTCGTGACCAGCCTGACCAGGTATCCGGCGCGCAGCCACGATACGGAGAGTGTGGCGGTGGCT
>JAKAZH010000076.1 GCA_021815935.1 Actinomycetes bacterium | reverse complement strand
GAAAGCGCATGCCTGTAACGGTCAGGCACACGCTCAATCGGCGACTATTCCAGCCAGAGCGACAGCTCCCTCCAGCGACAGAAATAACGTCTATGTAATACAAAGTTGACTTTTACAAAGTCGACTTTGTAATGCCGCTCAAAGGGAATCCGTGGAAATACTTGCGGCCGAACCTAACACCGATGTACCCCGAGGTGGTGATTCAGGCGCCTATGGCGGTGATATCCGAGACGTGTGTTCCCAACTTCGGCAGCGAACCCTCGAACTGCGCTGGAGCGAAGGCGAAAACCCCGCCGTCAGCGCCCACAAGCCAATATCCGCCGCCCGGGGCAGCAGCAATGGCGGTGATCGGCGCCGCCGGAGTAACACCCATCTTCGGGAGCGAACCCTCGAAAGGCGCTGGACCGAACGCGAAAACCCCGCCGTCAGCGCCCGCAATCCAATACCCGCCGCCCGGGGCAGCGGCGATACCCGCGATCGGCGCTGCCGGGGCGAGATGAAGCCCTGGGAGCGAACCTTCGAACGGCGCACCGCCGAAGGCGAAGACGCCGCCGTCAGCGCCCACAAGCCAGTACCCACCGCCCGGAGCCGCAGCAATACCCGTTATTGGCGCCGAGACGCTTATGGAGCTGCTCACCGTATAGGCGGGCGATGATGCGGAATTGACCGCATAAACGCTTCCGTTGGCGGCCGCCAACCAGTAACCGCCGCCTGGCGCCGCTGCGATACCGACTATCGGCGCGGCGGGGTGTACGCCGTACTCAGGAAGCGAACCGTCGTAAGGGGCGCCCCCCACGGCGAACACGCCGCCGTCTGCGCCGACAAGCCAGTGTCCGCCTCCCGGGGCCGCGACGACGCCGACGATGGGGGCAGCCAAGCTGATACCCGGTCCGGTGATCGAAGCTACAGTCGCTGCGCCGTTATTGAAGGTGGTAATTGTCCCGTCGGCGCCAGCGACGAGGTAGCTCAGCGACACCGCTGGTGGCGGGGCGGTGGTAACTGGAACAGTGGTCGGCGGGACGGTCGTCGCGGTCGGTCCGGCCGATGGCGGCGGCGTATAGACGCCTTGTACGGCGCCGGCGTCGCAGGCGCCGGAACTCGCGACTCCTCGCTGGTCGTTGGTAGGACAGAGGGTAAATGAGTTGCCGTTTGCTTGCGAGAAGGCTCCCGACACGGTCGTCGAGATAGCGCCGATCGCCGGGTTGCCCGCGGTCGGCTCGACGGTCTGCGTCTGGCCGCCGAAGTTTCCGAGCGACGTCAAATCAGCCGCGGCTGGCGATGCGACGTCGCCGGCCGCGGGGGTTGCAGCGAAACACGACCCGTCAGTGCCAACGTTGTAGCCGCCGTCATGGAATGTTCCGGCAGTGACGATGTAGCAGCCAGTGTTGGAAAAAAGGTTCGCTGCGATAAGAAGCGTAGGTGAGCCTGAGGGGTAGCCCTCGTCGACTGCGATAGCTCCACCGGTGGGCGCTGTGTCTGCGACGAAGGAGGACGCGGCCACGCTCATAGTTGCGCTGCCAGCGCTTCCGAGGTAGACCGCGCCCCCTTCTCCAGAGGCACTGTTGTTGACGAAGGTCGAGTCCCACACACTTACAGCGGTGCTCGAGGATCCACCGTCCACGCTGATGGCGCCCCCGGCGATGCCGCCGTTGTTCCCGTCAAATGTCGAGTCGGTGATATCGATCGGGGATCCGGCGGACGCGAAGATCGCCCCGCCCGTCGTGACGGCTGTGTTGTTCGTGAAGGTCGACCTGCCGATGTTGGTGGTGCTGTTGGCGATCAGGCCTCCGGCGGCTTCGAAACAGTACCTACCAGGGTTCTGCGTGCCCGTGTTGGAGCAGTCGAAAGCAGCAGGCGAGTCACTGTTGTTGGAGACGGTTGTGTCGCTGAGAGTGAGACCGGCCGACGACGACGCTGAGGCATTCGCAAAATTGGTTGCTCCGGTAATGATGCCGCCGACACCGTTTACGAAGGCTCCGCTGCAGGTGTTACCTGACACTACGACACCGGTCAGCGACATCGTTCCGTCGTTCGCAATACCGCCCGCGCAGGTGTCAGAGCCGCTAGACGTGTTGTTGGTGACACTCCCCCCGTTCATGGTGAGGGTGGCACTTGCCTGGTTGTAAATTCCGCCGGCGCCAACCACGTCGTCGGTGGCGATGTTAGTAGTGACGGATACATTTGTGAGGGTTAGGGTGCCAGCGTTGTCGATGCCACCGGCGCCCTGCGCCTCGTTCCGTCCAGTGCCACCGGTGACAGTGAGGTCCGCGAGGCTTACCGTGCCAGAGTCGACTACTACAGCGGGACCGCCCGAGGTGCCTTCGAGTATCGTCTGACCGGGCCCGGCCCCCTGAAGATCCATACTCGAGCCGATCACAAGCGTACCGGTGTAAGTCCCGGCGGGTATTTGGATCGCCCCAGAGCCCGTCAGCTGCGCTGCGTGTACGGCGCCTTGAAGGCTGCACGGATCCGTCTCGCTGCAGGCGCCCCCCGTCGCGCCCCCAGTCGCGACGACGTGGAGGAGTCTCGCACCGCCAGTTCCATTGGTGTCAGCCGAAACGAGCAATCCGCCCGTTGCCATCAGTGCGGCCGTTGCGGCAGCGGCCCACCGCTTGGACCTGCGGCGGCGCTCGGATCCGTCACCGGTTGCGCCGGCCACGCCAACTACCGTCAGCGCCTTTCTCATACCATGACCTCCGTCCGGGCGGTTACGTCGTGCACGTCCCCTCCAACGATCGTTTTGCCCCAAAGCGACATATTTGGACTGGCGCCCGCGGAATCTAGGTTGGGTGGCGCCACCCGTCGAGCTGCCCTAGCCGAGGCGACAACCTGCTTCGCCTTGAAACTTGGATCCGACGGGCACCGCTTGGAGGCCTGACCGTAGGCATGCGCCGCTCCGGCGTAGTCACCAAGCTGGAACTTGCAATAGCCGAGCGCATCCCAGGGCAACTCCGCGAGGAGCCGGAGATCGTACGCGGGGTCACCGGGGTCGGATGGCTCCATGGAGCGGTCGATGAGCTCCTGGAAAATGTCTGCAGCCTCCGCATAGCGCTGAGCGGCCATCAAGGATCTTCCGTAGGTCCATGCGACCACAAGGTTTCTAGGAAAAGCAGCCCGCGCCTCGCCGATGAGAGCTTCGACATCCTCGCCGCGTCGCGCCCGCATTCGGATCAGGTCAATGTAGGACAGGCACGCAAGCTGGTCCATTACAGGCGCGGTTCGCGCAAAGTCGACCGCGTCAACTAGCGCCGCTTTGGCTTCCTCGGGCTCGCCGAGGCCGACAAGGACCCGAGAGAGGTGGTGGCGGGCGAAGAGGTTAGACGGATCGATCGCGACTTGGCGGCGGAGAAGGGGCAGGTTGCGCTTGTGCTTCGCCGTCTGGTCGCCTTCGTAGCCGACGTGGAGGAGTCGAAGGTCGGCGAGCTCCACCGTCTTTGAGTCGTCGTCCGCTACGCGGTGGATAGCTGGGACAACCCTTTCGTGGATGACGCCGTCGAATCGGATCCGGGGGTCGTTGCGCCACAGGCGATACTCCCGGTAGGCGCTGGCCGACGATACCGGGGAAAGCCACAGCCTGTAAGCGACGACGTTCGGCTCACCGAGAAGCTCCTCCCAGTCAACATGACCGGCGTCGATGAGGCGCTCGTCGGCGTCGATGTAGAGCACCCAGTCACCGGTCACGTTGTCGAGTGAGACATTGCGTGCCTCGGCGAAGTCGTCGTTCCATGGGTGGCGCACGACTTTGGCCCCGAACGCTTCGGCTATCTCTACTGTTCCGTCAACCGATCCGGTGTCGACTACCACCACTTCGTCGACTACCCCACGAAGGGATTCAAGGCACGCACCGAGATGCGCCGCCTCGTCACGTACGATCATCGCTGCGCTGAGGGTAGATCGCCTCACGACAGTCTCGCTTGTGCCGCGCATTCGTGTCGGAGGCTTGTCGCGTGCAAGCTGCGTGACGCAGTGGCACATAGGTGGCAAAGCGAAGCAGCGCCGATGTCACTCCCGGGTGCCATGCTCGCTCAGATAACTTGATTGGAATTGAACTGGTTGGGGACGTACTGGTTAGGGAAGAACTGGTTGGCGAACTGCTGGCTCGGCATCCGCTGGTTTGAAAAGAATTGGAAGGGCGATGCCTGATTACCGAAAACCAGGTCAGGGTCGACGCCTCCCTCGTCCGACGTCGGCGTGGCGTACGCCGCGTCGAGGGCGAAAGATGCAACTACAGGTGCTGCGAAGCCGATCAACGCCATCCGCTTGAGGAAAGTCCGCCGCGACAGGCCACTTTCCTCCGGGAAGTTACCGGCAGATCCGCTGTCGAAATCCAAGGCTTCCTCCGCTCAGCAAGGTGACATCCGATAGTTCTGATAGTAACAGGATCGTAGCCAGGCTTCGACCGGTCACCGAGGGGCAGGATCGGCGTCAAACTGCTCCTGGAGTCCGTACTCCTTTGGCCCGCGCTGGTGGGCGGCACTCGTAGCCGCCACTTGGCTGACCAGGCCGTCGCGTGCCATGCCGTCGATGCACTCCTCGGTCAGGGCGACCGGCAGTTCGGCGAGCCCAAAAAGTTCGGCTATCTCGACCGCCACGCTTACTGCATTGCGCGTCCCGTCGCATAGCTCGAGGATCACCGCAGCGCTCGCGTTGAGAGCGTGGACCCTCCCTCGGCTCGGCTGGTAGACGACTACCCCTTCCTCGGTCTCGGTGATCTCCAACTCCGCACTTCGACGCCATGGACCGAGAGTTGTCACAAAGATCGTCCCTTCGAAATGCTCTACATAAAAACCTAGCTCAGCCCGTGAACACGCCCGGCGCTCATGGTAGCCCCGGCGTGAAGCGGCGACTTAGCCGTTCGCCGTTCCATATGTTCGACCACAGCAGCGCGCAAAGCGGTTCCCACAGCTGGGGGGCTATAGCGCTCCAGTATGCTCGCCGCCATAGCCGCCACAGCCTCACGAGCGTCGTAACCTGAGCGGTAGATCTTTCGAAGGAGGGCCGCCGCGTGATCGACGTCGGGCGAAGCCCATCGCTGGTCGGCCGTGATATTGAGGCCGCGGCCTCCGCTTGGATCTTCGGCTGGAACCAGTTCGAAGTCCACCAGGTACGGGGAGGCTTCCAGGTAGTCGAGGTGGCCGCCCCATCCCGTCGTGACTACCGGATTGCCGGCTGCTGCGGCGTCGAACGCTCCAATACCCCACCCTTCACCGCGACAAAGCGACACGTAGCAGTCGCCGCGTTTGTGCAACGCCGCTATCTGGCCGTCCGGCACTTTGGTGATTGCGACCTTGATTTCTGGCGACGACTTGTGCCGACCCACGATCCTTGCGATAGCCAGGGCCGCGCTGCCCGGCCCGGCCGGAGCGGACCCGGGCAGAAAGGACCCGTAGCCGGCGGCACGGGAGGTCTTCACTACCAGCACCACAGGATCGGAAGCACTGAAAGCTCGCAGGTAGGCCTCGATAGTGAGATCAACCCCTTTGCGGTAGGTCCAGTCTGCAACGATGTAGAAGACGAACCGGTCGCCATCAATACCCCAGGCAGCGTCGAGAGGCGCCGGCTCGTCAGTGGCGACTGCGTGAGGCACGACGACGATCGGGGTGCTGGTTTCAGAGGCGCTCAGCGCTCTAGCAGAGAACGTCGACGGAACGATGAGGAGGTCTGGAGCATCCAGACATTCGCGCCAGTGCTCCGGCGGCTTATCCGTCTCCCACGCAGTGTGGCCGACCATGAAAGCATCCCCACATCGCTGCCGGACAAGAGGGTAGTACTCCGGGACGTGGTGGACTACGGCGACGTCGTCTGATCGCAGGTCGTGAGCGGATGGCGTAAAGGCGACTGGCGTCGCATATCCGAGGAGGCCCCACCTCGGGCTCGGGATCATCGGCGTCCAAGCGACGTCGATGCCAGTGCCCTCGAGCGCCATTATCGCCCTACGTGCAGCGGTTCCATATCCAGACTCATCGTCGGCAGACAAATACAACCAGGGACGGTCCGATCGTTGGTGGCTCGACGAGTGCCCCCTCCCGCCCGTCACCGGCAGATACGGTCGGGTCAGCTTTGCGAGAGTCGTCGACACTCGACGCAAGGCGGACGGCGTGCACCAGCCGGAATGCACAGGTGTGAAGTCGTAGCGTCGGCGGTCCCACCACAGGTGCGCCCACAGATGGACGCTCACAGCCGAGTCGGGAATCCGCCTCTCGTCCAGGAGGAGTCCGTATAGGCCGGCGGGGTCTCCGGAGAAAGGATAGAAAGTGGTCTCTGGCTCGATGTGCACATCACCGGCCATTTCGACGCTCAAGCGGTCTGCGAGCGTGCCGCTATGGCTGCTCCAAGTGCCGTCGAGCTTCGACGCCATCTCCGCGCGCCACTTGACGGCGAAAGTTGAACCGGCCTCTGCCATCATGAGCGCGTTGCAAAGCGACGGGCCGGTCTCGCCTGTTATCGGGCTGGTGACCGGAGCCTCCCTGCCTATTACGAACGGCTTGGAGTAAAGGTCGCTCGGCGGCCTTCGCACGAAGATAGTATCGATGTCCGCGTATATCCCGCCGTGTCTGATTAGAGCGTCCAGCCTGATGAAGTCGGCGTGATGGGCATATAGATAGCCCCCGGGGACGAGACCCGAGCTGTAGTCGGCCCCGTCTACTTCAGGGACCATCGTGACCATTACAGGTGTCACATGCGGCGCAATTCGATCCCACCAGGGCCCCCAAGGCTCGTGGTGGTAATGGAAATATATGACATCAGGTTCGAGAACGCGGCGCGCTGATTCGACCGCGACGTAGTGCAGGAAGTGCATCGGCTCGTCCTGTTCACGCAGACCGAACACGAAATGGGCGATGTTGGGTACTACCATCGGGGTCTTCCTACGTTCTCCGCCTTGACGACCAGCTCAGCCACCTGCGATTCGGCGACCGCCGGTGCGTGGCATTCCCTCACAAATCTGAACGCATTCGACGAGATCCGTTCTGCGAGCTCTGGGTCATCCAAGATGCCGGCGGCGAGCACCCCGAGCCGCGCTGGGTCGCCGCCAATCAAAAGGTGCTCGCCGTGTCGTACATCGAGTCCTGCCGCCCCCGCCTCAGTCGTAACCACGGGCACCCCGGCTGCGAAAGCCTCAAGCAGCTTGATCCTCGTTCCGCCGGCGACACCGATCGGAGCGACCATCACTCCTGCACGCCGATAGTACATGCGAAGGTCTTCCACGAATCCCGCCAGCGTCACCCCATCGCACTCGTCGAAAGCGCCGAGCGGACCGGACGGGTTGTACGGCCCGACGACCGTGGCGGATATCTGCCTCAGTGTGCTTCTACGCAGGACCGGGAGGACCTCGCAGATGAGTCTGACGACAGCATCGATGTTCGGCTGGTAGGTGAGGTTTCCCACGAAGAGAACAGTCGGTTGACCACTACGATGGGGGGGCCGAACCGCCGGCACCGCCACCGTGTTCGCAATTGTGAGAACCTCGACCCCGTGACGGCGAGAGATCCTCTCTGCTTCGGGCGCTGAGGCGGCAGACAGTGCTGAGATCCGTGGCGCTGTCGCTTTCAAAAGCTCGTGGACGCGCATCGCGCCGTCGGCGTCTCCGGAACTGTTGAGGAAGGCTTCGTCGTCGTCGTCCAAGTCCGCTGCGACCCATTTCGACCCGATCGCCTCCCCGAGCGCCAGGGCAACCGGTGCGACGTAGCTCCGAATGGCCAGCACGGGTGTGCCGGGAGATGGGCGCAGCAGGTCAGCCAGCTGCTTAGCCGCGACAGCGGAACTTACTGCGTCACCATCGGCTCCCCGGGTCTCGAAGACTTTCACCTCCAATCCAGGAATCCTCGCGGTGGCGGGCATGCGCCCGGCAATTGGGAAAACTGCGACGGTCGGCTCGAAAAGGTGAGTGGCCGCTTGGCAGATGCTCCCGACTCGCATTGCTAGGCCATTGCCGGTTGTCCTTGGCTCTATCGGAGCGACGACTATCAGAGGTGGGAGGTGGCCGTTCTTTGCACGCTGCAGAGTCGGCCGCTCGCGCATTGCTTCAGACTAGTTGCGGTTGCGCTGCGCCATGCCGGCCACGAAATCTCATCCTCTAATAGTTGACATATTACATTTTATGAGCTACTCTACTAACCGAGGATGATGCCAGTTGGAGAGAACAAGCGATGACTACAAGGCGCTTTTGCGCTCGGCGGGGCTAAGGGTGACGTCGACCCGGCTCGGCGCGCTCGAAGCG
>JAKAZH010000075.1 GCA_021815935.1 Actinomycetes bacterium | reverse complement strand
ACCGGAGGTTGCCGTCTGGGGCTTTAGCTTGTTCAGGTTGGACAGGCCGGTTATAGCGACGACGGACGCTGCGACCGACGACGGAAGCAGAGGCGCAGTCGTATTCGCGTATGCAACGCGACCCGATGCGAGGCGGTAGCTGTGCAGCGTGACACCAAACGCCCGTTCAGCGACCCCCACCGTTGTGGCGACCGGGATGATCACGTCGTCGGGGTTGACCGGTCCGGGCTGCAGGCCGAGCGACGAGAGCGCGCTGTCGACCGCCGTTATCGTCGCCGGGGAGGCCCCGAAGGTCGGCCCGAACTGTCCGGGCGCCAAGAACCGGTGGTACATCGGCGACGACGGGTTATAGACATTGTCGAGAAAGCTCTGCAAGGCGGCAGGGTCTCGCGGGGACAAGCTCACGTCGAGGCTGAGCGGGGTAGTGACGTCCTGTGCACCAAGGTCCCGTGCGGCGGGCGGGACTACCAAGGCATGCCCAATCGCTATCCTATCTGGCGAATTCGGGCTGATCGCTGGAGCTGCCAAGGTGGCCCCTGCGGTGCCGGGTAGGAAGGTAGCTGCAGTTAATCCGGCTGTAGCTCCGATGACGGCTGCGCATCGCAAGGAGCGCGACAGGTGCCGCGAGATGCCTGCGCGACGAGACCGGCTCTTCGCCTTCTCACGCCGGCCGCCCGAACTCCGCCCAGCCTTGTCTGTGATCACGAGACAACCCTCCCAAGCCCGGGGTTACCGGAATTTGCGAACATCAGCACTAACATTACGCACTTTAGTTTACTAATGTCAGTTTGTCTACGGCTGCTAGCTGCCAGACGAACCACAACCCGACGACCACGGCGGCGACGATGACAATTCCAGCACCGATCTCGAAGTAACGGCCGTTGGGATGCGTTGCTTTGACTCCGGGATCGGCCCAGCCCACGGGTACCCGCTCGTCTCGCTGGCCCACCCCGCCACGCTGCACGCCGCCACCGGCTGCGTCGTCTATCTCGTCCTCGTCGGTCTGCTCGCACTCGGTATCGCCACTGCTCTGCGCGACACCGCCGTCTCCATCGCAGCAGTGCTCGCCCTGCTCTACCTACCGCCAGTCCTGGCCCAAGTCGTCGGCGAACCGCTGCGCCGCCATGTCGAACAGATCGCATCCACGACGGCTGGCCTTTCCGACCAAGCCACCACCAACCTGTCCGGCCTTCCGATTGCTCCCTGGGCCGGTCTCGGCGTTCTTGCCGCATGGGCAGCCGTGGCGCTGCTCGCCGACGGGCTGCTGCTGCGGTTCCGTGACGCATGACCGTCGATGACCAGGCTTGCATGGGTCGGTCGCTGGCTCATCGATACTCACTGGCAACACCGGGTATACTGACGATATGGCCAAAGTGATGGTGTCGCTCCCTGACGATCTCCTTCGAGCCGTCGATATCGAGGCAGATCGTCGCGGAACAACCCGGAGCGGGTACCTCCGTGAACTGGCTGAAGAGACCTTGCGACGGAAAAGCGCCCTGCGTGCTGAACGAATGGCCGAGATCGACGCCATGGACGGGCCTATCACAAACCACGGGGGCGGTGTCGCCGAGCTAGTGAAGGCGAACAGGCCACGACATTGAACCTGTGGTTGCTCGACGCCAGCATCCTACTGGCGAGCGAGGACCCGGAGGACGAGCACCATGAGGACTGCCGCCGGCTTCTCGGAGGAAGCGATCCCTTGGCCACACTCGATCTGGCTTTTTACGAGGTGATCAACGTGGCCGTCCGCTCATGGGGGGACCAAGCTGCGGCACTTCGACTGCGGAGCCGGGTCACCGCGGTGACCGAAGACGGCGGACTCGCCCGAGCGGATGCGCGACTGCTCGAGAGGGCGGCGGCCATCGCCGAGGAGCACGGGATCTCCGTGTACGACGCGGCCTACGTCGCCGCGGCTCGGGCACTCGGCGGTCAACTCGTCAGCTGCGATGTGCGCGACTTGGTGTCCCGGGGTCTAGCTTCTCTGCCCGGCGACGCTATCCAACGATCGGCCGAAAGCGACGGCGGAATACCCGGATAGTCCTCCGCGTAAAGTGCATTTCGATCCTCTGGGATCCGGTTCGGCAACCCAGCCACCGCCTAACGGCACGGAGCGATAGGACCAGGAAGCTGTTCAACACCGCCGTGCTCGACGGCGTGCGCGTGCCCGACGGCCACGTCGTCGAAGCGGCGTACAAGGAACCGCTCGACCTGCTCCTCACTGCGCCGGAGTTCGAATATTCCAGACGGCTACGTAGGATCACGACGGTGGTATCTCCACAGACGCTCAGCGAAGCCGACCGACGTCTCGTCGCCGGATGGGCGGCCGACTGCGCAGAGCGAGTTCTGGGGCTGTTCGAGGCTGAAGCTCAGAAGGATGACCGTCCTCGCGTTGCCATCGCCCGGGCCCGGGCGTTTGCCCGGGGAGAGCTGAAGACTGCCGACGGGATTCGTCGTCGGTTCGTCGGTGGTGTTCCTGCCAACGATGTAAAAGATCCCGCCGCGGCGGCCGCTGCCCGAGCTGCCGGCCAAGCCGTGGCCGTCTGCCACATGGGGGCGCACGCACTGGGTGCCGCCGCCTACGCCATCAAAGCGGTCGGACTGGCGGCTCCCGACCGGCCAGAAGCCGCCGGGGACGAAATCCGATGGCAGCTCACCCACATGTCGACTGAGGTCCGGACGGCCCTGCGAGCCCTTCCATCTGTCGGCCAGAATCGTTCAGGCCCTCTCGGACCCGGACTCCTCTCATCTGGACAACTCGGCACGATCATCCGTGACCTCCAGACCGGTGTCACTCTCCCCGACCAGGGTCGTCGGACATCGACATCGTAGCACTCCGTGCTACGATGTCGTCATGGCCAGAGACGTCACCCAACGGCAGCTTCGGAACGACAGCGGCGAGATCATGAGGGGATTGGACCAGGGCGAGAGCTTCGTAGTCACCCGAAACGGCGTACCCGTCGGTGAGCTGACTCCACTCCGGCGGCACCGGTTCGTGAGCGCCGACAGCGCCATCGCCCTGTTCCGTGGCGCGCCAAGCGTCGACCTGGCCCAACTTCGCTCCGACCTCGACGGCGTTGCATCCCAGGACCCCAGCCCTCGTGCCTGATCCCAAACGCGTTCCCCGGGGGATCATCGATACCTCCGTCGTCATCGATCTCGAACAACTCGAGGCGGGAAAGCTCCCGATGGAACTGGCCGTCAGCGCCATCACCATGGCGGAGCTCGCGGCCGGTCCGCACGCTACCCAGGACGCCGAGGAGCGGGCCCGCCGACAGGACCGATTGCAGCGGGCAGAAGCGGCATTCGATCCCCTTCCATTCGACGGAGAGGCTGCCCGCGCCTACGGCCGGATCTACGCCGCAGAGATCGCGAGCGGACGAAAAGCCCGCGGGACTCGAGCCTTGGATCTTCTGATCGCAGCGACCGCCTGTGCAGCGAACCTTCCGGTCTTCACGCGCAACCCGGAAGACTTCCGCGGTCTGAAAAACCTCGTGGAGGTGATCGAGGTCTGAACTGCCGACGCGAGCTTGCAGTGGCTGGCTACTGAGGGAGTGCGAGGCTTTGTGGATGTGCTTCACGTACGTACCGCCGCCGCAGGCCGTGGTGAGCAAAGTGAGAGAGACCAGTGCGGTCCGGACGACAGCGGCCCGCCAGCGTTGAGCACGCCCTTTTTTGGGCGGACGTCGGAGCGTGATGTGTTATTGGTGGTCTTGAGGTGACATAAGGCGAAACCGTTTGCTCAGGTAGACGGCGTGCCCGCCCATCTACCCCCACCGAACATGGTCGTCCGGCAGGGTCCGGGCGACCGGAGCGTCAGGCCGCGACCGTAACAGCCAGCAGCTGGGGTGCGCCGACCTCCTCGGGGACGAACGCTCCATCATCCTCCAACCCGGCGATGTGAATCTCGATGGCCTCGACGGCTCGCTCCCGGGACTCTGGCCTTCCCGCGCCCAGTACCGTGGTCCGCCGGGGCGTTGGCGATCGGTAGGTCGATCGTGCTCATGTTGCCGATCTCATCGGCGGTAGGCCGCAGGCTGCTCCTGCAGCAGGAACCGCTTGGGCGTTCGGTCAGCGGTTGGTGTCGTTGCCAGCGAGATACACCAGCGTGGCCTTGACACGTCGATTGGCGTCGGGCTCTTCGAAGAGCCCGAGCTTGGTGAAAATCACGCGGATCGAAAAGTCCAACCCGTCGGACTCTCGGGCGAGCGTGATCACGACGCGGCGAGCGCAGGAGTGCTTCTGGGCGTTCTGGAGCGCCTCGAGCACGCAAAAGTACACGGCCGCCTCGATCGCGGGCGGGTAGCGCGGGAGGTTCTTGGCGTCGATCGTCACGTCGACGCCCAGCCGCCTCGAGTGGGCCTGTAACGCCGCACCGAGGCCTCTGTCGGCGAGCAGCGGGGGGTACACCCCGTGGGCCAGTTCCCGCAGCGAGTCGAGGGCCTCTTGGGCTTGGGTCCGCAGCAGCGAGAGGGCGTTCGTGCTGCCCCCGGAGGCGAGCAGCTCCTTCTCCACCTTGGCCAGCTGGAAGGCCAGTCCGACGATGTGCTGCTGGGCGCCGTCGTGGAGGTCGCGCTCGATCCGACGCCGGGCCTGGTCCTCGGCGTGGGCGATGCGCCGCCGTGACGCCTGCAGGTCGACGACCGTCTTCTGCAGCTCGGCGGTGAGCCCTGCGTTCTTCATGAACAGACCTGCCTGTCCGGCCAGATGCTCGAGGAGTCCCGCTTCGACCGGCGTGAGCGACTCGGCGGGACGCATGCGGACGCTCAGCGCACCGAGTACGTCGTCGCCGCGACGAACAGCGACGAACGTGGTATCGGGCGCCGAAGTGCTGTGGTCGAAAGCGGCGATGGGCTGGGGCGGCGGCCAGTCGGCTTCCAGTGGCCAGAGGGCGGCCGGCGTGAGGGTGTCACCGTGTCGAAGCCAGACACAAGCGGCCATCGCCCGGGTCCCTTCGGCGACGACGCGGGCCATCTGGGGCAACGCCTCGTCGGTGGCGTACGTATCTCCGGCCTGCTCGGAGAATCGGGCGAGCGCCTCGTAGGGGGTGGCCCGCGCCCCGTAGACGACGCGGTTGGCGAGACGCTGCGCCCGGACACGAACAGGTTGGAAACCTGCGGCCACAATCGCCGCGCCCACCAACGAAAGCGCCAGGTTCGACTTGGAGCCGACGAGCGAGGCGAATCCCACTGCGACGGCGAGGTAGACGAGGGCGATGAACGCGGCGAGGACCGAGTACACCACCGCCCGGTTGATGGCTGCGTCGATGCTGTAGAGGCGGAACCTCACGATGGCGATCCCGATGGCGATCGGGAAGACGGTGCCGTAGCCCACGATCACGATCGTCCAGCCGACCACCCCGTCGCCGGCCGAGGACACCCCCGGAGGGCCGAGGGCGATGGCCGCGTAGGCGACCGTCGTCACCGCCAGTGGCACGCCGATCCATTTGAGCTGTTTGCGCTCCTCTGGGCCGGACCGGTGATCATGCTCCAGCGCCACCGCTGCGAGGGCAGCTGCCCAGTGGGGATGAGCACCATGATGACCGCCACCAAGCCGGACGGGAACAAGACCCCGCCCAGCCAGTTCTCGACCCATTCGGACCATACGCCGAGGTCGTGAGGAGCCTGGTGCAAGGCAAGGGAGCGGTAGGCGAGGGCGCCGCTGATCGCCTCGAGGCCCACGACGCAGGACCCTGCCAGGAACAACCAGCCCAGGGGATTGCGCGGCACGTGGGCCACGACGACCATTCCCACCGCGGCCAACGTGAGCGGCAGGACAACCGTGGTGGGGTCGAAGTCGTGGAGCGTGGCATGCCCGCCCACCAGGAGGGCCAGAGACACCCCGGCGAGAGCCCAGGCCAGGGCGCACAAACCAGCGGCTACTGCCAGCCGCCGCCGGGCCGAGCCGATGGGAAGACCGGAGCGTGACACCAAGGTCAGGGTACATCTCGGCCCCGCCACGAAGGAGGGGCACAGACCGACCAATACGAGGTAGCCAGCCCCAAAAAATGGTGCGGTCAGCCCCCGCCAGGTTTCGAGCCAACTCCCTGGCCATTCCTGCCTCGGCTCCCGACAATGGACACACCAAGAAGTTCGAGTCCGAGCGGGAGGTCGCCACGATGGCCAGCCAGATCCAGACAGCAACCGAAACCGGCCAGGCCGGGCGGGGCATCACGTCGGAATGGATTCGCACCGGCGGAGCCCTCGGCCTGTTGTCGGTCGTGCTCCTGCTCGGTGCATCGGTGGCCTCCGGCGGGGTGGGCAGCCTGACCAGCTCGTCGACCCCCGCCCAGATCTCCGACTACCTAGCCTCACACCAGGGATCCATCCTCTCGCTCACCCTCTTGACCGTGCTCGCCATCGCCATCGGGCTGTGGTTCGTCGCCACCGTGGCCCGGGTGATCCAAGTGCGGGATCCCGACAGTCCCTTGGGGGCGGTCGTGCTGTCCTCGGGAGTCGTCGCTACCGCCATCGGTGCCTTCGATGGCGTGACCTTGACGGCCCTCGTGTACCTCCACAACCAAGGAGGACCGGCTGACCCGGCGCTCGTCCGGATCTTCTTCGACCTCCAAAACGGGCTCATCATGCCGGGTCTCTTCGGGTTCTTCATGGCCGGCACCCTGGTCGCCCTCGGCCTGGCCATGATCCGCGGCCACCTAGCCAGGGCCTGGGTGGGATGGCTGGCCGTGGTCTTGGCCGTGCTTTCTGCCGCCGGCGGGGCCACGGGGCTTTTGAGCCCGAGTGGTGGCACCTCGATCGTCGGCTACTCCCCGGCGATCGGCTACGGGATCGTGGCGCTCATCACCAGCATCTACCTGCTCCGAGGTGACCCCCGCCCACATGTCGCTTGAAACGCACATCGTTTCGTGACGCCCAGCGATCGCCACTCGATCATTTCCTCAATCCAATCCCGCCCTCAACAAAGGAGCTCAAGACGTGAAACTCGGTTCAGGATCAACTCGACCACCGGCTCATTTGCCGGCACAATCACGGATGGAAGCGGCTCCTGCACCAACGACCGCGGCAAGATCACCGGTGAGGTCACGTCGAGCCTCGGAGGAACCATGACGATCACCTACCACTGATACCTCAAGGCATACTCTGATCTGTATCAACGCTCACGGTCGATCGGGTCATGCTTGCCGGTCGCTCGGACGGACGCTCCCGACGGGCGCAGTGTGCCGTTCCCCCAGTGCCCTGTCTGATCAGAGCCGCACCAAAAGACCAGGTAATGGCCACTCTTGACGGCGGATCGCTCCGTCTGGCATCGCCGAACACCGTCCTTCGCCTCGGCGATGGTGAGCGGTGACCCTCGTCAGGTCACTCAGACGAGCACCGGCCGGATACGGACGTCTGAGACCGCGCCTGCCAACTTCGCGATGTCGTCGGCGTCGGCGGTGAGGACGACACCTCCGCCAGCGGCGGCTGATATTGCCACGACGAGTGCATCGACCGTCCCTGCCACGCCACTCACGTCGGCTAATCGCTTCAGTACCGAAGCCACCCGCGCGACCGACTCGGAAACCGGCACGACTTGCAGCTTCTTGAGCGCCTGGTTCGCTCGGGCGTCCCGGTTGTCACCGAAGAGCGTCTCCGCGAGCACTACCGCCGGTACCAAGACGGGAACGCCGGCTTCTCGGGACGAGGCGAGGACCGCCCTGGCGTCCTCGCTGTCGTTCCTTGCGATGGCCAACAGCCCTTCGCTGTCGAGCACTACCGACGGCCATGGTGCAGGAGGAACGCTCTTCAGTCCTCGGCGAACCACTGCGCGAGAACCCGGTCGTAGGCTTCCGGGGACGGCGTTCCCGCTTCCCGCTCTATCTCGTCCACAAGCTCGCCCAAGTGCTCTTGAGCCAACGCGGCATAGAGCAACTCGTTGATCGACGTCGAGAGTGCCCGACCTCCGAACTGCGCACGGATCTCGTCCACAAGTCGCTTGTCCAGTGTCAGAGAGACCTTCTCCTTCTCTTGGGCGCCAGGCTGTGCGAGCACGTTCAACCCACGTACCCGGAGCCGAGTCCCTGGGCTGAACGCCGGGCCAGCTTCGATCCGCATCTCGCCGATCAGCGCATCTGCCGAGTCGGCTGGCGAAGGCTCCGGCGTCGATGTTCTCTTCCTGGCTGAGGCGGGCACGTTGTAAATCCTACCACTAGTAGGATCGTTGCGACCTCTCGACGGTGTTCGCGCCATGACACCGTGACCGCCATAAAAGCGTATGTCAGCGAGCCAGTGGTCTTGGGGTTGGCATCATACGAACCTGGATTGGTAGAAGGCCAGGTCACGGTCACATCTCGATGGAA
>JAKAZH010000074.1 GCA_021815935.1 Actinomycetes bacterium | reverse complement strand
GGTGGCTGACTCCACGGAGCGTTGGAGCGTTTCGAACAGGTCGATGACGTTCGTGGGCTGCAGGGCCTCGTCGAGTTGTCTGACTTCATTACCTTGTCGCTTCGCCTCGATCAGCTCGTTGACGCGGTCAATATAGGTATCGCGGTAGGCCTCCGGGTTCCACGGTTCGTCCATCGACTTGATGAGATAGTCCGCCATCGCAAGCTCCCCCTTGTTGAACTCGATTCTGTTGGGGAGATTGTCGAGGGACTTCGGGTCCCTTACTTCGTCTGCGAAGAACAGGGTCTCCAGAATGAGGACTTCGCCCGAAGCACGAATCGCAGCGAGGTGCTGCTTGCCGTGCATCACGAACGAAGCGATACCAGCCCTGTTGGCGTCCGACATAGCGTCGCGGAGCAAGGAGTACGTCTTGCAAGCCTCTGCGGTTGCCGGCGCCAAGTAATACGTCTTGTCGAAGTAGACGGGGTCGATCTGATCCAGATCCGCGAAACTCGAAATCTCAAGCGCGCGCGAACGCCCGGGGGCAGCCGCGGCTAGCTCGTCGTCGGTCACCATGACGTAGCTCCCCGCGCCCAGGTCCACCCCTTTAGAGATGTCGGCGAGTTTTACCTCCTCGCCGGTCCTCTCGTTGACGCGCCGGTAGCGGATCCGGTCCGTGGTTCCCGCTGCGAACTGGTGGAAGGTCGGCTCGTGCGCCTTGGTCGCCGCGAACATGCCGACAGGGACGTTGACAAGCCCGAAACTGATGACCCCGGACCATACCGCCCGCTGCGCCATTAACCGCCTTCTCCTTCGTTGGAATCCACCGAGATTATCCGAGCGTCTTCGAAGGTGACCTCGTCAGGCCGCTTGTCGGGTCGAAGCCCGCGCCACGAGGGATGGCGCAGTCGGCGGTCAGGTGTCCACTCGGTAAATGAGACTTCGCCGGCAAGCTGTGGGACGACCCAGCGGGCATCTCTCGCGTCGCGTTGCGGAACCGCCTGGAATGCGCTGATCGGAGTCGCCAGCTTCGCGAGATCGAGCGCCAAATCGGCGAGTACTGCGTCCCTGAAGCCGGTGCCGACCTTGCCCACGTAGCACAAGCCGCCCGCGGCCGGAACGCCGAGTAGTAAGGCGCCGATACGCCCCGCTCGGCGGCCGTTGCCGGGCGTCCACCCCCCGACAACCACTTCCTGAGTACGGATATTCTTGAGCTTCACCCAAGCCGTAGAACGTCTTCCGGGTTGATAAGTCGACGTCAGCTTTTTGGCTATCACTCCTTCGAGATGGTGTTCGACGCTGAACTTCACTGCGTCGACCCCACCCCCCGCGAACGAAGCGGGCGTTCTCCAAGCTGCGCCGCCCAAGTCCAGGGCTTCGAGCATGCGGCGACGTTCGACGTAGTGCTTTGAGAGAAGGGACTCGCCATCAAGATAGAGGAGGTCGAACAGAACAAGTGTTGCCGCGGCCTCGTGTGCAAGTCTGCGCGCGAGTTCAGGTTCTGTCACATGAAGCCTTCTTTGAAGAAGTCCGAAACTGGGCCGTCCAAGCCCGTCCAAGCGGACCAACTCCCCGTCGAGGATCGCCGGATGACCTTCCATAACCTTGGCCAGCGGAGAAATCTCCGGGAAGGAAACAGTGAAGTCGAGGGCGCTTCGAGACAACAGGCGGACACTGCCTGCTTTAACGTACGCGAGCGTCCTCATTCCGTCCCATTTCATCTCAAACGCCCATCTGTCATCGCTGCCCAAAGAGTCCAACGTTCCAGGCGTTGCCAGCATCGGGTAAAGCGGTGCGGTCAGTAAAGCCGCCGCGTCAGGGCTCGTCGCCATATCCACCATGGTGGCGCGCGTCGGGTGGTACCCGTCAAGTCAGCTTTAGGTGTGGCGCCCGGGCCTTCGAGAAGGCGTCGACGAGCGTCGCTGGGCACAGACAGCCGCCTGGGCTACCGTAGGGAACCTGGTTGGCGGGCTGGGCCTCGTCACGATACTTCGGATTTTCCTAGGTCACCCATCCGGTGGCTGCGGAGCGCGACAGGCCCGAGGTGTGAAGCTGACAGCGAATGGGAAAGGCTGGGCGCATAGTGGTAGCGTGTAGAGTTGCCTGGGTGGCCTTCGCGACGCGTGAAACTGCTCCTCATATCGTGTTGTCGGGTGACCTAGACTTGGCGGTAGCGTCGGAGCTCCGAGAAGCTGGAGAGAAGGTGGCTCAGGCGGTAGCTCCGGGTCGACTCGAGATGGACCTTGCAGAAGTGACGTTCATCGATTCGAGCGGCTTGGGGGCGCTCGTAGCGGTGCACAACTACGCCAAGGAGCTCGGAGCTACCCTCGTGCTTGTCCGTGCCGGTCCTGTCGTGGCCCGATTCTTCGAACTGGCTGGTGTACGGGATTACTTCAATATCGAGTAGATCCCAAGCGCCGAGGTGACACGAGCGATGGGTACAGGCAACGCGACTCATGACGCAGCGCGAGCGCGCCGCAAAAGGACCACAGACGACGGGCCGACGCTCAAACGCCGGGCTGCACGCCTCGAACGCGCAAAACCTCCCTCGGTTGTGTCGAGGACGTACTCCCAGCCGACACCGTAGCCCTGGGGGAGGCGCCACTGGATGACGTCTTGATGCGCGTTGAGAAGAAGTACGAACGAATCGTCTACGACCCGCCGGCCTTGCGCGTCGCGGGTCATGATCGCCTCGCCGTTTAGCAGGACTCCAATCGACTGGGCGAACCCCGACCCCCAGTCCTCTTCGGTCATCTCGGTACCGTCCGGCTTGAACCATACGATGTCCGCGACTCCGCGTATCGGCCTTCCCTGGAACCAGCGGCGTCGCTTGAAGACCGGATGGGTCTTGCGAAGTGCTATCAAACGGCGGGTGAAGTCGAGAAGTTCTGAGTCTGGGCTTGTCCAGTCGTACCAGGTGACCTCGTTGTCCTGGCAGTATGCGTTGTTGTTGCCAAGCTGAGTGCGCCCAACCTCATCGCCGCCCAGGATCATGGGAACCCCTTGGCTCAACAGCAGGGTGACCAGAAAATTTCGTTGCTGGCGACGTCGGCGGGCGAGAATCTCTCCGTCTGCGGTAGGTCCCTCCTCGCCGAGATTCCACGAGCGGTTGTGGCTCTCGCCGTCGGTATTGTCATAGCCATTGGCGTCGTTGTGCTTGTCGTTATAGGAGACGAGGTCGGCGAGCGTGAAGCCGTCGTGGGCCGTAACGAAGTTAACGCTGGCTACCGGTCGGCGGTTGTCGGCCTTGTAGAGATCCGAACTTCCAGTCAGCCGCGTCGCCATCTCCGGTAGCGTCGCAGGTTCGCCACGCCAGAAGTCACGTGTCGTGTCACGGTATTTGCCATTCCACTCTGACCACAGCGGTGGGAAGTTTCCGACCTGGTAGCCGCCTTCGCCGAGATCCCACGGTTCGGCGATCAGCTTGACTTGGCTCACGATCGGGTCCTGATCTACAAGGTCGAAAAAGGCGGACAGCCGGTCGACGTCGTAGAACTGCCGGGCGAGAGTGGCGGCGAGATCGAAGCGGAATCCGTCGACGTGCATTTCCGAGACCCAGTAGCGCAGGGAATCCATGATGAGCTGCAGGCTCCGCGAGTGGCTGACGTTGAGGCTGTTCCCGGTTCCCGTGGTGTCGTAGTAGTGGGCTTGTCCGTCAGGTACCAGACGATAGTAGGCTCTGTTGTCCAAGCCGCGAAACGACAGCGTCGGGCCGAGGTGGTTCCCTTCGGCGGTATGGTTGTAGACGACATCGAGGATCACTTCGATCCCGGCTCGGTGCAAGGTGCGGACCATCGCCTTGAACTCCTGAACCTGTTGGCCGCGTTGTCCCGTAGCTGCGTACTCGTTGTGCGGAGCGAAGAACCCAATGGAATTGTAGCCCCAGTAGTTTCGAAGCCCCCGCTCCAGGAGATGGCCGTCCTGCACGAACTGATGGACGGGCATCAGTTCGACCGCAGTGACCCCTAGCGACGTCAGGTAGTCGACCGACTCCGGGTGTGCCAAACCGGCGAAGGTTCCACGGAGCTGCCTCGGGATCCCAGGATGACGTCTGGTCAGGCCTTTTACGTGTGTCTCGTAGATGATCGTGTCGTGCAGGGCGATGCCCGGTCGGCGGTCGTCGCCCCAGTCGAAGTACGGCTGGTGTACCACCGATTTCGGCACGTGGGAGGCGCTGTCCGCGTCGTTGCGGACCTGCTCTTCCCCCGGAACGTGACCGAAGCAGGCGCCGCTCCAGTCTAGGGAACCTTCGATCGCCTTGGCGTACGGGTCGATAAGCAGTTTCGCAGGGTTGCATCGAAGTCCCGCAGCAGGCTCCCACGGACCGTGCACCCGGTAGCCGTAGCGCTGTCCCGGGGAGACATTCGGCACATAGGCGTGCCAGCACCCCGCATCCCGCTCCTCCAGAGTGATCCGCCTCTCGTCGCCTTCGTCGTCGATGAGGCACAACTCGACGCCGTCAGCCACCTCCGAGAACACCGAGAAGTTCGTCCCTGCTCCGTCGTAACTGGACCCGAGAGGATAGGGGGTTCCTGGCCAGGACTCGACCGGCCACCCACCATCCCCGAATGCCGATCCCGCAAAGGTCAAGTTGGATCCTCCGATCCCACCAGACGATCAGAAGCGCTGGCCGGGGGGTTGAAATAGCGTTGTGGTGGCCCCGACTCGGCGCTTAGGACACTGACGGCGTCACCGGGAAGCGCCAGGTAAGCGCCCGATATTCGTGCGGCCGGGTTCGAACTGACGAGAATTGCGAATTTGGTGTCGGGGTTGCCATCATCAGGCATCTGGAGAGTGGCCTCGTCGTTTCCAAGGTTGACGGCGACTGTGATCGCGCCGCGTGACACTGTGAAGACCTGCTCCCCTGTCGCTTCGACTCGCAGCAGATCGAGGCGCCCGTCGAGGAGCTCGGGATGGCTGCGGCGTATAGCTATCAGGGCCCGGTACCAATCGAGAAGCCGGCGATTCGAGCCACACTCGACCTCGGACCAATCGAGGCGCGACATCTCGAAGGTCGCTAGGTCCTGGGGGTCGGGAACCTGATCCGGTTCCCATCCGAAGGCTTCGAACTCGCGCCTGCGCCCATCCCGCACAGCTTCAGCCAGCCACGGGTCGGTATGGTCAGTGAAGTAGGCAAACCTTGCGGACGCGCCCCACTCCTCGCCCTGGAACAGCATCGGGACGAACGGCGCGACGACCGTGAGCGCGCCAGCTGCGGCGAGCCTGCCGGCACTCAGGTTCTCCGCTGAGCGGTCACCTCGCGCCCGATTCCCGATCTGGTCGTGGTTTTGGCTGTAACCGACAAACGACGACCCGGACAGGCCGTCGGATGTCCTTCCGTGGCGGCGTCCGCGAGCCACGGAGTACCGACCCTGGTAGACGTACGCTTGACTTAGGGCGACGGCGAGATCACCGATTGAACCGAAATCACGGTAGTAACCGTCCCGCTCCCCGCTGAGCAGGCCATACAGCGAGTGGTGGAAATCGTCGAGCCACTGGGCGTCGACGCCCAGCCCGCCGGCGTCGCGACTGCGGACGAGTCTCGGATCGTTACGATCGAACTCGGCGATAATCCATCGTCTCCATCTCGAAGAAGCGGACAGTTCCGCCACCTCCTGCGACAATTCCTCGACGATGTGCAGCTCCGACATGTCGAACAATGCATGAACGGCGTCGAGGCGAAGGCCGTCGCAATGGTAGTCACGCAACCATTGAACGGCGTTGTCGATAACGAAACGCCTCACCTCGTCGCTACCAGGACCGTCGAAATTGACCGCCTGTCCCCAAGGAGTCCGGTAGCGGTCGGTGAAGTACGGGCCGAACTCGCCGAGGTAGTTGCCGGAAGGCCCCAAATGGTTGTAGACGACGTCCACGATCACGGCAATGCCATGCGCATGGCACGCGTCGACGAGCCGGCGCAGGCCGTCGGGGCCGCCGTAGCTGTGGTGAGGGGCGAAGAGGTTGACCCCGTCGTAGCCCCAACCGCGGGTCCCGGGGAACTCCGCGACTGGCATGACCTCGATTGCGCTGACGCCGAGACCCACCAAATGGTCGAGGCGTTCGATAGCGCCATCGAAGGTACCCTCCGGGCTGAAAGTTCCCACGTGAAACTCGTAGAGGACCGCCGACGGCAGGTGGAAACCTCGCCACGCCCGATCCGACCAGGCGAACGACCCGTGATCGACCACTCTCGATCGTCCCTCGGGGCCTTCCGGCTGCCATGCGGAACGCGGGTCGGCTCTCAGCGGGCCGCCGTCGAGCGAGAAGCCGTAGTCGAAGCCCGGGGCGCGAACGACGGCAGTCGTCTCGAACCATCCTTTCGACGTCGCGTCGTCCATCCGGTCCATCGGGGTACGTTGCCCGCTTGCGCCGACCAGGTCCACCGATGATGCGTTTGGGGCCCAGACCCTGAAAGCCCGAGTCATCGGACCGTCCCCGTCGAAGTCAGAAGCGCCACAGGAAACGAGGCGAGCGCCTCCTGCAATAGCAGCGTCCCCGACCACGATCTGCCGGTGAAAGTGTCAAGCCAGCCGCCCGGCGGCAGGCTGAGCGTTGTCGAACCCCAGCCTCCGGCGGCTTCCAGACCCATCACGAGGCGGGGAACCAGCGCAATCACCTGATGTCCACGCTCGAATGCGACCAGATGCTTGGCTTGGGAACCGGTCGCATATAGCGGTCGGTAGCCGGCGTCAACGCCGAAAGCGTCGCGAAGCGCTGCGCGCACCGCGAGGCTGCGTTTGATCACGTAGACCTTCGCTAGGCTGCTGTCGCCTTCGCCCCGGAGTCCTGCTACCCCTGACTTTTGGAAACGGAGCTCCGACTCGACGAGGAGCTTCGACATCATGTCGAAGTCGACGGCCCGTCGGTTGTCCGGGTCGACGAGGCTCAAGTTCCAGCTTTCGCAGCCCTGATAGATGTCAGGTACACCCGGACTGGTAAGTTTGAGCAGCGTTTGTGCCAGTGAATTCACCTGCCCCGGCCGTACCAGCCTGCCTACGAATCGTTTTAGGTCGGCCTGAAATGCGTCGTGCGATGCCAGTCCTTCGATCACTTCTCCTATCGCCGCCTCGTAACCGTCATTCGGCGCCGTCCAACTCGTGGCCAGCTTTGCTTCCCGAAGCGCTTTGCGCATGTAGTCCGTCGCCCGCTCGACCGACAGGGGATGCGCCCCGACGAGAGTCTGAAACAGCAGGTATTCCGCTCGTCGATCCGTGCTTCGGCCGCGTCTGAAGGAATCTGCAAAGCCGGTCCAGCGCCTGACAGCATCGGCCCACTCGCCGGGGATCTCGGAAATGAGCGCCAAGCGTGCCCTTACGTCCTCCGAGCGCTTCGTGTCATGAGTAGAGGTGGACAGCATCGTCGAGGGCCAACTCGCAGCGATGCGGCTGTTGTGATCGTGAAACTCCTCAGGCAGCGTCCCGAATCGTGAGGGTTCGCCGCCGACCTCGTTCAAAGCGACAAGGCGGCTGTAGCGGTAAAAGGCGGTGTCCTCGACGCCCTTCGCGTTGAGAGCGGCGGAGAGCTGCTGGAACCTCAACGTGACCTCGTTCTCGGCCGGGGAGGCGCTTGCCGTCAGGAAGGTGCTCTCCAGCAGGTCGAACAGCTCCCCGTCGAGATCCGGTCGTCGGGCGCGCCCCGTGGCAGTGGCGGCGAGCACGGCGGCTCGATCCTCGTCGCTTCGTCGGCGGTCGGGTCCGATATAGGTGCGGTAGGAGGCGAACGCAACGAGAGCCTCGACGAGACAAGAACGAAGTTGGGAGCGGGTGAAGTCCTTGTAGCGCCAGCTCTGCTCGCACACGTCCACGAGGCTCGCCGTGATCCGTTCAAGTTCGGCGGAAAGGGAGACCTCTAGGACCCCTCTGCGTGACAGCTCCGACGTACGCTCGAAAGAGTCGGTGTCCCCGGTGAACTGTTCGTAGAAGGCAGTGATGCCGGTCTCGCCTTGTGGATCCACGAAGAGGCCGCCGGCGAGGTTGGCGAAGTCGTAGCCGGTGGTGCCCTGAACGGGCCAGTCGCCAGGGAGGCACTCGCCGCGAGCGAGGATCTTCTCTGCGACGATCCAGCAGCCCTTGGCGCCCTGTGAGAGCATTTCGAAATACCCGCGCGGGTCTCGCAGGCCGTCGGGATGATCGACGCGCAAACCCACAACAGTTCCGTCCGCGACGAGGTCGAGCAGCAGGGCGTGGCTCGCAAGGAAGACTTCCGGATCCTCGACGCGCACCGCAACGAGGTCTGAGATGTCGAAGAACCGCCTGTAATCCGATTCGCTGCCGGCGACCGTCCACCACGCCAGGCGGTAGTTCTGCCGGCGGAGGAGGCTGTCGAGGCGGTCGGGGTCCTCGTTGACACGCGCCACGGCCTCATCTACGGCCGTC
>JAKAZH010000073.1 GCA_021815935.1 Actinomycetes bacterium | reverse complement strand
TGGTGCTCTCGGCGATCGCCTCCTGCACCCACGACCGGGCGAGTCCGAGCTCCTGGCGTGTGACGGTAAGGGGGATCATGACTTCGACCTTGGGCTTGCCCCCGGCGGCGACCCGCTCGGCGGCCGCTTCGAGGAGGGCCCTCACCTGCATCGCGTACAGGCCGGGTTTGATCACGCCGAGGCGGACACCGCGGGTGCCGAGCATCGGGTTCTGCTCGTGCCAGTAGCGGGCAGCGACGAGCATCCGACGCTCCTCGTCGCTCAGCCCCGAGCTGGCCTCCTTGATCTCCAGCTCGCCGGTGGAAGGCAGGAACTCGTGCAGCGGCGGGTCGAGGAGGCGCACCGTGACAGGCAGCCCGTCCATCGCCTCGAGTATCGCTACGAAGTCCTGCTTCTGAGCGACCCTGAGCTCCTCGAGCGCAGCAGCCTCGTCCTGCGGGTTCGACGCAAGGATCATGCGCCGCACGATCGGCAGGCGGTCGTCGGCAAGGAACATGTGCTCGGTGCGGCACAAACCGATGCCCTGCGCTCCGAACGCACGGGCTTTTGCCGCATCAGGACCGTTGTCGGCGTTCGCCCGCACGGCGAGATGCCCTTTTCGGATCTGGTCGGCCCACGAGAGGATCGTCTCGAACTCCTCCGGGGGGCTTGCCTCTTTGAGGGGAACCTCGCCGAGGGCGATCACGCCGGTGCTGCCGTCGATCGATATGTAGTCGCCGGCCGCAACCGTCTGTGTGCCGATCACAAATGTGTCCCCTGTGATGCGCAGCGCTTCCGCCCCGACGACCGCCGGCTTGCCCCAGCCTCGGGCGACGACCGCCGCATGGCTCACGAGGCCGCCGCGGGTTGTCAGGATTCCCTGGGCTGCGATCATCCCGTGGACGTCCTCGGGGGACGTTTCGTTGCGCACCAGGATCACCCGTTCGCCGCGCTCTGCGGCCTCAGCGGCTTCGTCGGCCTCGAAAACCACCCGTCCGACCGCCGCACCCGGCGACGCGGCCAGTCCCTTGCCGAGGACAACCGCCGGTTCTTCCGCGAACTGCGGGTGCAGCACCTGGTCCAAGTGCTCCGCGCTCACACGAGTCACCGCCTCCTCCCGGCTGATCTTCCAGCCGCGCTGGCGGGTCATGTCGACTGCCATACGAAGGGCGGCCCGCCCCGTGCGTTTGCCTACACGGGTCTGCAGCATCCACAGCTTGCCCTGGTCGATCGTGAACTCGGTGTCGCACATGTCGCAGTAGTGCGCTTCGAGTCTGGCGAAGATGTCCTTCAGTTCCTTGAAGATCCCCGGGAAGATCCGCCCGAGCTCCGCCAGCGGGAGCGTGTTGCGGATCCCCGCCACCACGTCCTCGCCCTGCGCGTTTATCAGGAAGTCGCCGTACTCACCGCTCGCCCCGGTCGCCGGGTCGCGGGTGAAGCCGACCCCGGTCCCCGACGTGTCGTCACGGTTCCCGAACACCATCGCCTGCACGTTGACCGCTGTCCCGAGGTCGTGGGCGATCCGCTCGCGAACCCTGTAGGCAACGGCCCGGGCCCCGTTCCAGGACCGGAACACCGCCTCGATCGCACCGCGAAGCTGAGCTTGCGGCTCCTCGGGGAAAGGTTCGCCGGACTCGCTTTCTACGACCGCCTTGAAGGTCTCGCACAGCCCTGCCAGAGCCCCGGCGGAGAGCTCCGCGTCGTTGGAGACTCCCGCCTCGTGCTTGGCCCGCTCGAATGGCTCCTCGAAGCGTGCCCCTTCGATTCCGAGCACTATGCGGCCGTACATCGAGATGAAACGCCGGTAGGAGTCGTAGGCGAAGCGCTCGTCCGACGTCTGCTCCGCAAGCCCCTTTACCGAGGCGTCGTTCAGACCGAGGTTGAGGACCGTGTCCATCATCCCCGGCATGGAGAACTTCGCACCGGAGCGTACGCTTACGAGTAGCGGGTCAGCCGCGTCCCCCAAACTTTTTCCCATCGCCTTCTCGAGGCGTGTCACCTGCTTTGCTACCTCGCCGTCGAGGCCGTCGGGCCAACCCCCGGTCATGTAGTTGCGGCATGCGTCGGTGGTGATAGTGAACCCGGGCGGCACCGGCAGACCGAGCACCGACGTCATCTCGGCGAGGTTCGCCCCTTTGCCTCCGAGGAGGTCCTTCATCTGCATCGGAGGCTTGCGGTGCTTGTGGTCGAAGGCGTAGACGAGCGGCATGCCTACAGTCTAAGTCGCCCTCCGAGGCTCACATTCCAAGCCGGGAACCGACCTCCTCAAGGACCCGGTCGATTGGCACCCGAACCTGCTCGGTGGTGTCACGGTCACGAATGGTGACCGCCTTGTCGTCGAGAGTGTCGAAGTCGACGGTTATCGCGAGCGGGGTTCCGATCTCGTCCTGGCGGCGGTAGCGCCGGCCGATCGACTGCGTTTCGTCGAAGTCGCACATGTAGCGCGACGACAGCAGATCCAAGACCTCGACGGCAGCCGCTGAGAGGGACTCCTTCTTTGACAGCGGCAGGACCGCCACCTGGTAGGGGGCGATGCGCGGCGCCAGACGCAGCACTGTACGTTCCTCGCCGCCGACCTCGTCCTTGGTGTAGGCGGCTATCAGGAACGCCATCATCGTCCTGGTCGCGCCGGCGGCCGGCTCGATCACGTACGGCACGTAGCGGCTGTTCGTGGCCTGGTCGAAGAACTCGAGTTTCACGCCGCTCGCAGCAGCGTGAGCCTTCAAGTCGAAATCCGTCCGGTTAGCGATACCCTCGAGTTCTCCCCAACCCCAGGGGAAGGCGAACTCCACGTCGGAGGTCCCCGCCGAGTAGTGCGACAGTTCCTCGGGTTCGTGCGCCCGAAGGCGCAGCATGTCGGCTGGTATACCTAGGTCCACGTACCAGGCGAGGCGCTCGGCGCACCAGTGCTCGAACCACATCGCGGCGTCACCGGGCGGGACGAAGAACTCGAGCTCCATCTGCTCGAACTCCCTGGTTCGAAACACGAAGTTCCCCGGCGTGATCTCGTTTCTGAACGACTTGCCGACCTGGGCTATGCCGAAGGGCGGGCGCTTGCGGGACGTCTGCAACACGTTCAGGAAGTTGACGAAGTGCCCCTGCGCTGTCTCGGGCCGAAGGTACGCGACGCTGCCCTCGTCCTCGACCGGACCGGCATGCGTCTTGAACATCAAGTTGAAGGCCCGCGCTTCGGTGAGATCGGTGCTGGCACAGTTTGGGCAGTGTTGCTTTCCGTCGGCCGGGTCGACTTCGAGATGGTCCGCCCGCCAGCGCTCCTTGCAGTTGCGGCAGTCGATCAGGGGATCCGTGAAATTCGCCAGGTGTCCCGACGCCTCCCATATCCGCGGCGCGGAGAGTATCGCTGCGTCGAGGCCGACCACGTCGCGGCGAAGCTGGACCATCGAACGCCACCAGGCGTTCTTGACGTTTCGCAGCATCAGCACCCCGAGCGGCCCGTAGTCGTATGTGGATCGGAAGCCGCCGTAAATCTCGGCTGAGGGGAACACAAAACCCCGCTGCTTGCACAACCTCACTATCTCGTCCATCTCGACCGACATGGCGGCCAAGGCTAGCCCGCTCCCCCCATCAGGTGAACCGCCTTCAGCCGCCTTTCGAGATGGGCTTCCAGGACGGACGTAGCGAGGTGGGCTGCAGCGAAGACTTCGGGGCTCGCCGGGCGTTGCAGAGCCTCCCCGAGTCGGCCGCCGAGGATCTGTCGCACCACTTCGGCGGTCGCCGCGTCCAGCGGGATCCCCTGGCGGTGCTCACGGCACAACGCCCCCCCGCTCGCTATGTCGAAGCTGACGACCTCCGGCTCCCCGCACGACACGCAGTTGTCCACGACGGGAGCCACCCCCTCCGCCGCAAGCAGCTTCCAGTAGAACGCCCCGACGAGGAGGGCAGGCCGTTGCGTCGCCGTTGCGAGCGTGCGAAGCGCTCCTGTCAGCATCTTGAACAGTCCTGGATCAGGTTCGCCTTCCCGGCCGATCTGCTCGGCGGCTTCGACCAAAGCGACGGCGTCTGTCGTCCGCTCGAAGTCGCGGCGGATCGATCCGTAAGCCTCGACCGTCTCTGCCTGGGTGATCACGTCAAGGTTGCGCCCTTCGAAGCCTAGGAGGCTGATGTGGCTGGGAGGCTCGAGACGTCCGCCAAAACGGCTCTTCGTCCGCCTCACTCCCTTGGCCACGGCGCGCACCTTCCCGCGGCCGGCCGTCATGAGAACGACTATCCGGTCGGCCTCGCCCAGCTTGTAGGTCCGCAGCACCACCGCCTCTTCACGGTAGAGGGCCACGGCCTATCTGCCCCCTTGCGAGCTGGCGATCAAGGTATGGCGTCGTCGCGCTCGACGCCCGCATTCCCGTAGCGCCGGTCGCGGGACTGGAACTCGCGCACTGCATCACCGAGATGGCTCCTGCGGAAGTCGGGCCACAAGACATCGGTGAACACCAGCTCGCTGTAGGCCAGCTCCCAGAGCAGGAAGTTCGACACCCGAAACTCGCCAGAAGTGCGGATCACAAGGTCCGGGTCGGGCAGGTCCGGCTGGTAGAGATGCCGCCGCAGCGTCTTGTCGTCGATGCGCCGGGCCGGGATACCTTCTTCGACGATGGCCTTCACCGCGTCGACGATCTCGGCTCTGCCGCCGTAATTGAACGCGACCGTCAGGGTCATCGCGCGATTCTCTGCGGTCAGCGCCGCGGCCTCGTCCATCCGGCGCAGCACCCAACGCGGTACCCGCCAGTCCCGCCGGCCGATGAACTGGATGCGCACCCCCATGCGGTGCAGGTCGTCACGGCGGCGTGTCAGCAGCTGGTCGGCGATGACGTCGAGAAGGAAACGTACCTCTTCGTGGGGCCGGCGCCAGTTCTCCGTGGAGAACGCGTACACCGTGAAATAGCGGATCCCGAGCTCCAGGGCCCCGCACGCAGCGTCGAAGAGCGCTTCCTCCCCGGCGCGGTGGCCTTCCGTGCGAGGCAACCCCTGGTTGGTCGCCCAACGACCGTTGCCGTCCATGACGCACGCGACGTGGCGCGGTATCCGCCGGTAGTCGATCGCGTCTGGGTCCACGCCTGTCACGGTAGCCCGCAAAGGGGATTTGCGTCAGACTCTTCGACGATGACGGACCCTCGACGACGCCCGCTCGCGCGACCGGACCCCCGCACATGACCAAGCCGTCGGTGAAATCCCTCGTCGAGGCCGCCATGGCGAAGGCGACCGGCAGCCTGCCCGGCAGCGAGGAGCGCCCGAGCCAGCGGGAGATGGCCGAAGCTGTCGCGGCTTCCATCGACGAGCGACGCCACCTGGTGGTCCAGGCCGGAACAGGAACAGGAAAAAGCCTCGCCTACATGGTCCCGGCCCTCGCCCTAGGAGCGAAAGTCGTGGTTTCCACGGCAACAAAAGCGCTACAGGACCAGCTCGCTACCCGGGACCTTCCGGCGCTTGCCGAGTCGCTGGGCGTTCCTTTCGAGTTCGCGGTCCTAAAAGGCCGATCCAACTACGCGTGCCGCCAGCGGGTCCGCGAGCTCGCCACGTCGGGCGAGCAGCTGACCCTCGAAGGCGGTCTGCTCGATGCCTCCCCGGCCGCAGCGGGTTCCGCTCATCCCGACTCGGGCCTCGGTGTCCTCGGGCGCGAAGTCAAACGCCTCGCGGACTGGGCGGAGCACCGGACGACGTCGGGTGACCGGGCCGAGCTCGACTTCGAACCGAGCGACGTTGCATGGGCTCAGGTGAGCGTCTCCTACCGGGACTGTCCCGGCGCCGCCCGCTGCCCGTCCGGGGGGGATTGCTTCGCAGAGAGGGCACGCGAGCAGGCGGGCCTCGCAGACGTCGTGGTCGTCAACACGCACCTCTACGTCACCTCCCTCGCCTCCGACGGGGAGCTTCTCGGAGCCCACGACGTCGTCGTGATAGACGAAGCCCACGAGCTCGAGGACATCGCCACGGCCTCCTTCGGGGTCGAGCTCGGCGGTGGACGCTTCGCCAGTGTCGGTCGCACCTGCAGGGCTCTAATCGAGGACCCGTCAGCCGCTATCGCAGTCGAGGAGTGCGCCGTCATCTTCGACGAGGTCGCCGGCTCGTGGTCCGGCCGGACAATACCTACGCCTCTCGAAGCCGACGTCGTGAGCCGCATGACTTTGATCCGCGAGCGCCTTGCCCGCCTGGGCGGCGAGCTTCGCCGGTCCGCCCGGCCGCCGGCCGGCGAGGTCAGGACCGGATCGCCCGGCGAGGTGCAGGCTGGAGGTGGCGCCCGATTCGCTCGCGCCGAGAAGGCGTTGACGCACCTGCAAGGTGACCTGGAGACGATTCTCGGGGTTTCCGAGGACGACGTCGCCTGGGTCGAGGAAGCTTCGGCGGGCCACCTGGCGCGTGTCGCTCCACTAGACGTGGGAGCGCGGCTTCACGAGCGGCTTTGGAGCAGGCAGGACGCTCCGACCGCCATTCTTACGAGCGCCACGATCCCCCCACGCCTGGCCGAACGCGTGGGGTTGCCTCCAGGGTCGTTCGACCAGCGCGACGTCGGGAACCCGTTCGCGTACGACGAGCAGGCGCTTCTTTACTGCCCGCTTCATCTTCCCGATCCGAGGGACACGAGTTTCGAGGCGGCCATGCACGACGAGCTCGTCGCGCTCATCGATGCCGCTCACGGTCGGACCCTCGCGCTTTTCACCTCGTGGCGTGCGATGCGCAGCGCTGCGCTCGAAGTCGGGCGGCGCGTCGATTGGGAGATCCTCACACAGTCCGACCTGCCAAAACCGGCGCTGGTAGCACGTTTCGCATCGCGTGAGACGTCGTGCCTTTTCGCCACGATGGGCTTTTGGCAGGGCGTCGACGTGCCCGGCCCGTCGCTTTCGCTGGTGACGATTGACCGGATCCCCTTCTCCCGTCCCGACGACCCGTTACTGCTAGCACGACGCGCCAAGGCGGGCAGGGGCGCGTTTGAGCTGATCGACTTGCCGCGCGCAGCAGCGATGCTGGCACAGGGCACGGGAAGGCTGATCCGGTCGCGCGCGGATCGAGGGGTGGTGGCCGTCTTCGACACCCGCCTGGCAAGGGCGCGCTACCGCTGGACGCTTATCGGGGCGCTCCCCCCGATGAGACGGACACGCCACAGGAGCGAAGTGGAGGCCTTTCTCGCTCTCACCCGGGACGCGTCCGGGGAAGGGTTACCCCTTGGACCCGCAGAGGCCGGGGGCGGATGATGCCACGCGCCGGGAGTTTGTCAGTAACCCAGGCGGTCGAGTGCTTTCGGGCGGCTCTGCCAGTTCGGGTCGACTTTGACGAACAGCTCGAGATATGCGCCCGGCGACAGTTGGGCGCGAACCCGAGAACCGACTTCTTTCAGGGTCTGGCCTCCCCGGCCTATCACTATCGGCTTTTGGGAGTCACGTTCTACGAGAATCTCACAGCGGATCAAGGGCCATTCCCATTCTGTCACCCTGCAGGCGATCGAGTGCGGAACCTCCTCCCTCGTGACTGCCAAGAGTTGTTCGCGAACGAGATCCGCGACCCACAGGGCCTCGGGGATATCACTGACCATATCCGCTGGGTATAGCAGCGGTCCTTCTGGCATCCGCCTGACGACCTCCTCGACCAGCGCCTCAACGCCTTCGCCGGTCTTCGCCGACACCGGGTAGATCTCTTGGAAGTCAGCGAGCGCGTCGGCTGCCCGCAGGGCATCGAGAACCGCTTTGCGCTGTGCGGAGTCGATCTTGTTGACGACACATATGGTCGTTGCAGGTGTCATGTTCGCTACGTGGCGGTCGCCGTTGCCGACCGAGGCGGTCGCGTCGACTACGAGAAGTGTGACGTCCACGCCGCCCATGCTGTCGGTTGCTGTGTCGTTGAGGCGTTCGCCGAGCAGCGTCTTAGGTTTGTGGATGCCGGGGGTGTCGACGAAGACGACCTGCGCGTCGGACCGGGTCAGGACTCCCCTCACCTGCGTCCGGGTGCTTTGGGCGACACGCGACGTGATTGACACTTTCGTGCCGAGGATCCGATTGAGAAGCGTCGACTTGCCTACGTTGGGGCGACCGACTATCGCAGCAAATCCTGATCTCACCTCCTGTCTCCGTCGCCGCTCGGCAAATCAGCAGAGTCGTTTCCTTCCTCGGTTTCCACGCGCACCGAGCCGATCCGCCGTCCACGGACGCCCTGGGCTTTCAGCCTGTATCCGGCGACTTCCGCGGTCTCGCCGTCTTTTGGCACGCGGCCCAGCGCTGAATAGACGAGTCCGCCGACGGTGTCCCAGTCGTCGCTCTCGGGAAGCGGCAGATGGCCGAGCGATTCGAGAAGCTCGTTGAGGTCGTCGATCGAGGTGCGCGCTTCGACCACAAGAGTGCCGTCTGCGAGCGTCTCGGGTCCCACCAACTCTGTGTCGTACTCGTCGACGATCTCGCCGACGAGCTCCTCGAGAAGATCCTCTAACGTTACCAGACCGGCGAGA
>JAKAZH010000072.1 GCA_021815935.1 Actinomycetes bacterium | reverse complement strand
GGATGGCAGCTTCGACCCGCCGCCCGCGCTAGGTCGAAGGGGTCGGTCGCCGGAGTGCTGGTACCCTTGGCCGGAAATCTCGGTGACCGTATCTCGCAGTTGTTCGGCGTTGTGGCGAGCCCTGACGAGCGTTTGAGGCGGATCCACTCCCGCCAGACTGGGAAGAGTTTCCGTGCACGTCAGATGGCGTGGAGCATCCTGGCTATCGTGGCAGCTGCGGTCATCGCTGGTTCCGCACACCTGGCTTTGCCGCTCGCCGTCCTTGTGTTAGCGGGCCTGCCACTGCTCGTGTTTTTGCTGATCGAGCACGATCTAGAGCGCCGATCAAAGCGTTGGCAGGCGACGACAGCACTGGAGCTTCCGGTGGTCGAGGAGCAGTTGGCGATGTTGCTGAACGCAGGGTTTTCTTTGAACGCAGCCTTGGCGCGAAGTGCATCGCGCGGAGCAGGATGCGTCGCAGTCGATCTGCGGGTCGCCATGAACCGTGTGGCGCAGGGACTTTCCCAAGCAGACGCGCTAGCCGAGTGGGCTGAGCTTGCCGGCTGTGACGGTGTTACGAGGCTGGTCAGAGTCCTGACACTTCATTCGGACGCCGCGGACCTGGCGCGTCTCGTTTCTGGCGAGGCCCGACAGGCCCGTCGGGAGCTTCACACCCGGACAATCGCACAAATCGACCGGCGGGCCGAGCAGGTGTGGATTCCTGTAACAGTTGCAGCACTGGTGCCCGGCACCATCCTTTTGGCTGTGCCTTTTCTTGACGCCCTACGTATCTTCGCCAACGCTTGACATAGGCAGCGCTCGAAGGAGGAACTTTTCATGTCCGACACGGAGAATGCCCCGATGGCAGAACATGTTTGACCACGCCAGCCAGTTCGCTGCCGTGGCAGCCAGTGGGGAAGATGTCCGACAGCAGATGTTGGCGGTGGCGATTCGGACAACCGCGCCCGGAGCTTGCTCGATCCGGGGCTTGGGTACCCTCGGTGGGAAATCTGACACCCAGAAAATCCTTAACACCTCTTGATAACATCCATGTAGTTCGAATACTCTGTAGTCCAGAGGAGGTACGTGCAGCAGGTCGTTCCGTGCTACACGGTGATTCTCGAGTCGTCGCCGCTTGGGTAGATAGGGGAGTTCGATGCACAGAGATGCTGACGAGTCCAGTTGCCGCCGAGGCTTGGCTTACCGCAGACGCTTGGCTTACCGCAGACGCTCGGCTTACCGCAGACGCTCGGACGAGCGTGGCGAAGGTGTGATCTCGGCAGCGATCGCCGTACTGGTTATGGCATTCCTCGGCGTCGCGATGTGGATCGCCTTCAGTGCCACTTTCCAAAATGCTGCAGCCCATGTCAATACCCAGGTCAACTGCATCGGTCAGACGACGACCGGGTGCTGACGTAGAGGATCGCGAATCCGGGATCGGGGTCTTCGGCACCCTGTTCGGGTTCCTGATCTTCATGGTGCTGCTCCTCTTCGCAGTTCAAGTTGTGGTCAGGCTGTACGCGACTTCGACGTTGACGGCGGTAGCTATTCGCGCCGCCCAAAGTGTTGCCCAGTCCCCGCTTCTAGGGGGCGACGTCGCGAACGCCGAAGCGATAGCGAAGTCGTCCCTGGGGTCTTTTGGGTCGTCGCATACCACGTTTGTCTGGAAGGAAGTAGACAGTCATCTGGTGGTGCTGGAACTTCAGGCGTCCAGTCCGGAGTTCCTGCCCGGACTGCCCGGATGGAGCAGGATCTCGCGTACCGTAACCGTCAGGACGGAGCGATTCCGTTGACGCGCTTGCGGTGTTCGAGCAGGGGGGAAGCGGGTTTCGTGGCCGGTTTCGATGGATTCTTGTTCGGGATGCTACTTTTCGTGGCGGGGACGCTCCTCGTTTCGTATGCGTGGGCGGTGGTTGACACTTCTTCGGCGACAGCTCAGGCGGCACGCGAGGGGATACGGACCTTTGTCGGCGCGAACGACGCTACGCAGGCGGTCGCCGCTGCTGACAACGCAGCCGAATCGACGCTGGCGGAATGGGGAAGGAATCCGGCGCTCGGGGCAATGTCGATCAGTGGCGGTGGGTTGGCACGCTGCGCAAGGGTGACCATGACGGTCTCATATCCAGCTCCATTGTTCGTGCTGCCCTTTGTCGGAGACGTGGGACACTCCATTACGGTCACCTCCAGCCAGTCGGAGCTCGTCGATCCTTACCGCAGCGGACTGCCTGGGGCAGCTACCTGCCCGTGAGTTCCTCTACTCTCGTTGGCGACCGCCGGAGCGACGAACGCGGCAGCGTCCTCGCGCTGGTACCGGCCGGATTTATGGTCCTTATCGTGCTGGCGGCTTTCGCGATCAACAGTGCGGTTGCATACAAAGCGAGCCAGCAACTCCACGACACGTTGCTGGCGGCGGCTAACGACGGGGCGGCCGCTGGGTTGGACGGATCGGCGTTCTACTCCACCGGTGCTCTTGTGCTTTCGACGCCGAAGGTTGATCAACAGGTTTGTGCTTCCGTGAGGGCGCAGGACACTCCGGGTCTGCAGGCCGAAACTATCGGAGTGGCCGTCGAAGGGCTCTGGGTGGAGGTGACCGGATCCGCCGTTGCGCAAGGGCTCTTCGCTCGGGGCATCCCCGGCTTCGGCCAGATTCGGGTCAGTTCTTCTGCGACAGTAGTTGTCGCCAGCGCCCCGGCATCCAATTCAGCTCCGGCGTTCCCGCCAGTCGTGCAGCTTCGCTGTTAGACCGCTGCATTTTGGTCAGGATCTTTGGGTGCCGGGACAAGTCTGACCATTCGAAGCGTTTTTTCGCACTTTTTGGTACCCGATCTTCCTTCTGAAAAGATCGGGTACCAGCCCTCGCTCATAAAACGCACTTTTTGGTACCAAACTTTTGCGAGTTGAAGATCCTGACCAATTGTGACGGCCTGCCGGGGAGCGCGGCCGGCGGAGCCTGCCGGCGGAGCACCGGCCGGGGAGCGCGAGGGGGGAGCCTGCCGGTGCAAGCCTCTCCGTTTCGCCGTCCCCTTGCCACACCCTTGATCGTAGTTACCCATCAATTCTCATCTAGTTCAATCGTGTACAAACTATTTTCAACGTAGTACAGCCACTGATTACCTCAGGATCTATCAAAAACTTCCCTGTGACGCTTGACACTCACCCAGTTTTCAGCAAGTATTAATGCGTTGTTCATTGTTAAAACTTGTTGGATCGTGCGCGGTTGGTCATAGGTGCCGGCCGCCTGAGCGCTTAGGAGGCGCGTTGAACTCAATTGTCGGTAACGACCACGTGCGGGCCCCTCGCTCGCGGAGGCGCAAGAAGATCGCAGTCGGCGGCGTTGCCGCGGCGTCTTTGATCATGTTGGCCAGCTGCGGAAGCAGTTCGAAGTCTGCTTCGTCGTCTGCGACGACGGCCCAGGCAGCCGGCGGGGGGACAGCTGCACCTACGACTGCGTACTCGGGTCCCACGGTCAACCTCACATTCTGGTCGTGGGTGCCCGGTATCGCGGCATCTGTGAACCTCTGGAACCAAACCCACCCCAACATCCACGTAGCGTTGGACGAGGTCACGTCAGGGGCTGCCGGCACCTACGCCAAGATGTTCAGCGCCATGCAGGCCGGCAACGCGCCGGACCTCGGCCAGGTCGAGTACTACGCCCTGCCTCAGTTCGAGCACACCGGGGGACTGGCAAACCTGGCCCCCTACGGTGCGTCGAGCGTCCAAAGCGCCTTCGTCCCGTGGACGTGGAGCCAGGTGACTCTGGGTAGCGCCGTTTACGCCATACCTCAAGACACCGGGCCGATGGCGCTGTTCTACCGTGCCGACCTGTTCAAGAAGTACGGACTCACGGTCCCCACGACCTGGGCGCAGTACCAGGCCGACGCACAGAAGCTTCACGCCGCGAACCCAAACGCTTACATCACCGCCTTCCCACCGGCAGACACAGGACAGTTCGCGGGCCTCGCATGGCAGGCGGGCGCCAACTGGTTCAACACCACATCCAACTCCTGGGTAGTCAACCTGAACGACGCAGCCACACAGAAGGTCGCCAACTACTGGCAGAACCTGGTGAGCAACAACCTGGTGAAAGTCGAGGCTGACTTCGCCAACGGGTGGTACAAAGACCTCTCTGATGGGACCCTGCTCACGTGGCCTTCCGCCGTGTGGGGCGAGAACACAATCGTGACGAACGCCGCTTCCACGTCTGGGGATTGGAGCGTTGCGCCGCTACCGAACTGGGGGAGTACGTCCGCCGACGGAAACTGGGGCGGTTCCACGACTGTTGTGTTCAAGGACAGCAAGCACCCAGCCCAGGCTGCCCAGTTTGCCGAGTGGCTCAACACCAACCAGCAGAGCATCACCAGCCTGATCACCAAGGGCGGCCTCTACCCTGCCGACCTTGCCGGTGAGCAGCAGAGCGCCGTCAACTCCCCGGTGGCGTTCTATGGAAATCAGAACATCTGGAGCGTCTTCGAAGCCGGCGGGAAGTTGGTCAACACCAGCTTCAAGTGGGGTCCGATCATGTTCACCACGCTGACGGACATGGGTAACGCCTTCTCGAAGGCCACCGGCGGAAGCGGAACTCTCGCCTCGTCTATCGCGACAACTCAGTCCCAGACTGTGTCCGCGATGAAGAGCCAGGGGTTCTCGGTCCAGACCGCCGGCTGATCCGACCGGGGACGGAGCTTCGATGACGGCAACAACCGAGGTGTCATCGGCCACGGCCGGGGGCGTGAGCGAAAATGCTCCACGCCCTCGGCGGTCCCGCCGGACGCCGGCCCCGATAGCGTTTCTGGCGCCTTTTCTGGTCCTCTTCGCGCTGTTCTTCTTGATCCCTATCGGCTACGCAGTCTACGAGAGCCTGTTCAAAAAGCAGGTGTCGGGGTTGGGCCTTGCACCGCCGACTACAAAGTTCGCGGGCCTCTCCAACTACAGCGCTGTGTTCGGAACCGCCAGCTTCACTCACGGGATCGAGCGGGTTCTGCTGTTCGGTATCGTGCAGGTGCCGGTGATGCTTGCGTTCGCCACAGTGCTCGCTTTGCTCATCGACTCGGTAGCAGCACGCTTCACCAAGTTCTTCCGACTGGCTTTCTTCCTGCCGTACGGCATTCCGGGCGTGATCGCCGCCATATTGTGGTCGTTCCTTTACCTGCCGAGCCTCAGTCCGATCGACTCGGTCCTCAAGAGTCTGCACTTCGGGAGCATCACTTTCCTCGGAGCCCACACCGTTCTGTGGTCGATAGCAAACATCGTCACGTGGGAGTACACCGGCTACAACATGCTCATCATCTACGCCGGTCTCCAGGCCATCCCGCGGGAGCTATTCGAGGCGGCCCGCGTCGACGGTGCATCGGAGTGGAAAATTGCGGCCCGGATCAAGCTGCCGCTCGTCATGCCGTCGCTCGTGCTCACATCCGTGTTCAGCATCATCGGTACGCTGCAGCTCTTCAGCGAGCCTCAGGTGTTGAGGGCCATATCGACGAACATCGTCAGCACCTACACCCCCAACTTGTCGGCTTACAACGAGGCGTTCACGCTCAACGACCCGAACCTTGCTGCGGCAATGGCCGTGGTGTTGGCGGTGGGCACCTTCATCTTGTCGTTTGCATTCTTGCGTTTGACTTCGCGAAGGAGTATCGCTCGATGACTGTTCTAAGCGACGCCAAGCTCGACGTGTCGCCACCAGACAATCCGCCGCCGGATCTGCCGATGAATCATGTCGCTGGCCGCCGGAACCCCCCCAACCGGTCTGCGGTGCTCGTCACCGCACTCATGTTCGTGGTGAGCATCTACTTCCTGCTACCCGCCTACTGGCTCGTCGTGTCGTCGACGAAAGGTCCGACATCACTTTATTCGTCCGAAGGGCTTTGGTTCTCGCACTTCGACCTGTGGAAGAACCTGAGCGGGTTGTTCAGCTACGACGGCGGGATTTACCTGCGGTGGATTCTCAACACAGTCATCTACGCGGGCGTGGGATCGTTTCTGGCGACCCTGCTGTCGGCGTTAGCTGGTTACGCCCTCGCAAAATACCGCTTCAAAGGACGGGAGCTCGTATTTGGGATCATCCTCGGCGGCGTGCTGGTTCCAGGAACTGCGCTCGCTCTGCCGCTGTACTTACTCATGAGCAAAGTGCATCTGACCAACTCCTACTGGTCTGTCCTTCTGCCGTCGATTGTAAGCCCATTCGGGGTATACCTGGCCAGGGTCTACGCCACATCCGCGGTACCTGACGAACTGCTCGAGGCGGCCCGCGTTGACGGATCGGGCGAGGGTCGAACGTTCTTCAAGATCTCAATGCGTCTGATGTCGCCGGCACTCGTGACGATCTTCCTCTTCCAGTTCGTCGCCATATGGAACAACTTCTTTCTTCCACTCGTGATGCTCTCCAACGAGAAGCTCTATCCCGTGACGCTCGGCCTTTACTCGTGGAACAATGAATATGGCCAAGCGCCGCAACTGGTGAGCTACGTGATCATCGGGGCGGCGATCTCGGTGATACCGCTGATCATCGCCTTCCTCTCGCTGCAACGATTCTGGCGCTCAGGACTCGCAGCTGGCAGCCTCACGCTTTAGAAAAATGGACGCCCTCCCTTGACCGCCCCACTCGCCAGAACAGACGACGTCCCGGTGGCGAGGTACGACGCAGCGCGAGACATCTATCCTGGAAGACTGACAATGAAGGCGACACTACGATCCGTCGGAGGAACTCTTCCGAACAACTCGCGGCGCTGCTCGCGAGTAGAGGACAGAGCACGTGCTTAGGTCCCTGCCGCGCCTGACGGCCGGCCGGCTCGCCGACGGTCGCGAGATCTTCTGGTTCGACTCCGATCTTCCCAAAGGTTCGGGGGAAATCGATGTCGGCAGCCATGGACAGCGCCTAGATGTGACTGACCGTCGCCACCTGCCGCCGACAGCGACCACCTCCGAGCGACGCTGGGATCCGATCTTGAGGGAATGGGTGACCGTAGCCAGCCACAGGCAGACCCGCACTTTTCTTCCCGCCGACGACGATTGCCCGCTCTGCCCGTCGACGGACGACCGCCTCACCGAAATACCGGGTGGGCCCTACGAAGTGGTGGTTTTCGAGAATCGTTTCCCATCGTTCTCCACGAGGGCGACGGTGCCCGACGACGGTGTCTCGTTGGATACTTCTCTTTACATCCGCGCCGAAGGTCACGGACGTTGCGAGGTGATTGTGTTCAGCGACGACCACTCCGCCACCTTTGCAACCCTCTCGCCTGAGCGGGTGCAACTCGTAATCGAAGCCTGGGCGGCGCGCACCGAGGCCCTCAACTGCATGCCCGAGACAGAGCAGGTCTTCTGCTTCGAGAATCGAGGCACCGAGATCGGTGTCACGTTGTCGCATCCTCACGGGCAGATCTATGCCTACCCTGTGGTGACCAGCCGTACCCAGGTGATGCTCGAGTCGGCGCGACGACATCAGCTGACGACAGGGCACAACCTCTTTGCCGACGTCCTCGCCTCGGAGCGCCATGACGGACGGCGTGTCGTCGCATCCAATGAGCATTGGACGGCGTTCGTCCCCGCTGCGGCACGCTGGCCTTTCGAGATCCACCTCTATCCTCACCGTCAGGTACCCGACCTGCCGGCTACGTCGGATGTAGAACGTGAGTCTTTAGGAGCCATCTACGTCGAACTGCTCAGACGCCTCGACGGCGTGTACGGCCTGGAGATGCCGTATATCGCTGCCTGGCATCAGGCCCCGTCGCGTGCCGACCGAGAGCTTGCCTACCTCCACCTCCAGCTGTTCTCGATTCTACGGGCACCGGCGAAGGTGAAGGCGCTCGCAGGTTCCGAGTCAGGGATGGGTATGTTCATCAACGACATCGCCCCGGAGCGAGCAGCCGACATGCTGCGTGCTGTCAGCCTGTAGCCGGGTCGCTGTCAGCCTGTAGCCGGGTCGCTGTCAGCGAGTTGACAAGTCGTGGCCCAAGGCGACCAGCGTGTCGCCGGCAGCCGTAAGATCGCCTTGGCGCACAGCGATGGCTGAGGACGGCGTTTTCAGCGCAGCTTCGGCTTCGTCCAGCGCAGACAGCCAGAGCTTTCCCCAGGTCGGCACCGGCGACTGCCCTAACTTCGAGCTAGCACGCAGATCGACCGTGAGTGACTCGACCTGTACCTGCGTTGATGTCGAGTCGAGCGTCGGCGAAGTGAGCTTGGCGATGTCTGAGGCGACGGCGTTCAGGTGCGGTGTCAGCTGTTGAGCCCATGACACGGCGGGGGTCGGCGCATTGGCGGTACTGTGGGTTAGCGCGGCGATACCGCCCAGGGACGAGACTAAGAGCACGGCCGGAAGGGACCGTCTTGCGCTGCGGGCGACCATTGCCGAACGTCCATGCGCCGCTCGCTGCCTGGTGGCCCTGTCGGCGGTAACGGTCGCCCATTCTTGGAGCGAACGAGGAGGGGCGGGCGGAGGATCTACCCGGAACCTTTCGATCGAGGTATGGGGTCGAACAGGTTGG
>JAKAZH010000071.1 GCA_021815935.1 Actinomycetes bacterium | reverse complement strand
TACTGCGGCGGACGGCGGAGTGTTCTCCTTCGGCGACGCCGCGTTTTTCGGGTCTATGGGCGGCTCGCGTGTGGACGCTGCGGTGGTGGGGATGGCTACAACTCCTGATGGAGGCGGCTACTGGCTTACAGCGGCGGACGGCGGAGTGTTCTCCTTCGGCGACGCCAAGTTCGACGGGTCGGCGGCGAATCTGCACTTAAACGCCCCCATAGAAGCAATCACGCCGGCACCCGGCGGCTACTGGCTAATCGGCGCAGACGGCGGGGTTTTTACCTACGGAACGGCGCCCTTCCTCGGGTCGCTTCCCGGCTTGGAACAGCCCTAACCTGGCCGCCGCAAGTTTCGGAGGGCCCTGCCGAGGTAGTCCGCGGCGCTCGACAGCAGGTGGGCCGTGCGAAGTGTAACAACGGCGCAGCGTGAGTTTTGAATACTAGACGTCGACGTCTGGGTCCGGCGACAGTTCAAGCTACGAGCTGGCGAGGATCGCTGCGAGCTTGTCGAGGTCGGCCGGAGTCGCGACGTTCGCTCTTGTGGCGCCGCCTATCGTTCGCTTGACCATCCCCGAGAGCTCCGCACCAGGTCCGAGCTCTACGAATGTTGAGACGCCCATGTTTGCCATTTCGAGAAGCGACTCGCGCCAGCGGACGGGGCTTGCGAGTTGGCGCGACAACAGCGCGGCGAACCCGTACCGGTGAGCGAGCGCGTCGACGTTGGCGACAACCGGCGTAGTTGTCGGCTCGAAGACACACCCGTCGAGGGCGCTGTCGAGGCGTTCCTGCGCGCCGGCCATGAGAGGGGAGTGGAAAGCACCTCCGACAGCCAGTGCCATGACGCGCTTCGCCCCGAGGGCCGCCGCAGCTTCACCCGCCCGTGCGACGCCTTCCGCGGTTCCCGCGACGACCACCTGTCCCGGCGCGTTGTCATTGGCGGGCCACGCGTCGTCGACGCCGTCACACGCTCTTGCGACGTCTTCGGCGTCGAGTCCGAGTACCGCGACCATCGTGCCGGGTCGAGCGTCGGCCGCCGCCTGCATCGCTTCCCCGCGGGCGTCGACCAGGTGGGAGGCCGACACAGCGTCGAGTGCCCCGGCAGCGACCAACGCGGTGTACTCGCCGAGGCTGTGACCGGCGAACCCGGTCACTGAACTGGTCTGCAGGCCGGACCGCAGGCTTGCCTGCCACGCGACGAGGCTGAGAGTGAAGGCCGCAATCTGGGCGTTACGGGTGGCACGAAGCTCGTCGGAATCAGCCTCTGTGAGCAGGTAGGCGATATCACGATGCAGGGCATCGGAAAGTTCGCCGACGACGTTCCACGCCTCGTGGTGGACCCACGGGGTGCCCATCGCCGGCTTTTGCGATCCTTGACCTGGAAAAAGTACGCCTAGCACGCGACGACCCTAGCTGTTGCCGGCTCCGGCAGAATGGGTCAAACGCAGAGTTGCCCTCGCAAGGTCGTAAAGTGTTGGATGTGCAACCAATCAACTTGACTGACGAGCAGAGAGCGTTCCGGGAGGCGATGAGGCGATTTGCCGTCGAGCGCGTTGCTCCGCGAGCGGCGGAAGTCGACTCGAGCAGCGAATTCAACTGGGACAACTTCAAGGACTGCGTCGCTATGGAGCTTCCCGGCCTCAACGTCCCGGCGCAGTACGGAGGTTCCGGGGCCGACCACGTCACGCAGGCGATAATGGTCGAAGAGCTCGCCCGGGTGTGCGCCTCCACGAGCCTCATGATGGGCATCAACGGGCTCGCCACAACGCCGATCGTCAACTGGGCATCCGACGAGTTGAAGCAGCGCTACCTTCCGGCGATCGCTGCTGGACAAAGCCAGGGCAGCTACTGCCTTTCGGAGGCCGACGCCGGGAGCGACGTAGCGGCCATGTCAGCTAAAGCGACGCGCGACGGGGACTCCTACGTGCTGTCGGGCAGGAAGACCTGGATCACCAACGCTGGGATCTCGGACATCTACGTCGTCTTTGCAAAGACCGACCCTACGGCCGGAGCGCGGGGCGTGTCGTGTTTCTTGGTGGAGTCTTCGATGGGCCTGAAGATCGGCAAGCTCGAGCACAAGCTGGGCATCCACGGCAGCCCGACAGGCGAGGTGCTCCTCGACGACGTCAGGGTGCCCGCCTCCAACCTGATCGGAGCTGAGGGGCAGGGATTCACGATCGCCATGCACACCTTGGACCGCACGCGCCCTGCTATCGCCGCCCAGGCGGTGGGCATCGCGCAGGGCGCCATCGACGTCGCGAGCGAGTACATGAAGCAGCGCAAGACTTTCGGCAAGCCGATTGCGGAACACCAGGGCCTGCAGTTCATGCTCGCCGACATGGCGATGAAGACCCAGGCAGCACGGCTTTTGACCTACCGGGCGAACTCGCTAATCGACGAAGGCGACCCCGACGGCGAGCTCAACAGCGCCGGTGCGATGGCGAAATGCTTCGCATCGGACGCGGCTATGGCCGTGACCGTCGACGCGGTACAGCTCCTCGGCGGGAGTGGGTACACGACCGACTTTCCCGTCGAGCGTTTCATGCGTGACGCGAAGATCACCCAGATCTACGAGGGGACCAACCAGATCCAACGGATCGTGATCGCAAGACAGCTGCTCAAGGATTCTTAGTAGCTGACACACACCGACTCCTGTGGACGAGTCTCCACGTGGAGACTGGGAGCCGTCCAATCTGGAACGGACATTTACCGATGCTGGAAGGTGGCGGCACTATTGTCGGTGGGCAATGTATGCCGCCCGGACAGCTGCCGCCCACCCCGACAAGCCGGCCATCGTCATGGTCGGAAGTGGTGAGACCGTAACCTTCGCCCACTACGAGGCGGAGGCGAACCGTATCGCCCATATGCTCCGTGACCAGGGCCTTCGCCGTGGCGACCACATAGCGATCCTGTCCTCAAACGACCCGTCGATGCTCGAGATAGAGGGCGCGGCCGATCGTGCCGGACTGTACTACACCCTGATCAACAGCTATCTCGGACCAGACGAAGTCGCCTACATCGTCGCCAACTGCAGGGCGAAGGCGTTCTTCGCGTCACTGGACAAGCTCGACGTGGCGCGGCAGGCTGCGACTTCGTGTCCGGCGGTGGAGCACTTCTTCGTTACGGGCACCGGGGTCGCTGACGGCGAATGGGAACCCCTCGTCTCCATGGTCGAGAGCTACCCGTCGACCCCGATCGCAGACGAGTGCCTCGGAGCTGCGATGCTCTACTCGTCTGGCACGACAGGCCAACCCAAAGGGATCCATCGGGCGCTTCCGGACGTGCCCCCGGGGGAAGCTCTCCCTGTAATGGAGTTCGTGCGGTACCTGTTCGGTTTCGCCGAGGACATGACCTATCTCAGCCCGGCGCCGCTGTACCATTCGGCGCCTCAGGCGAGCGTTGCTGCCACCCTGCGCCTCGGTGCAACTGCCGTTGTCATGGAGCATTTCGACCCGGAGGGTTGGATGGCGGCGGTGCAGCGCTACCGGATCACGCACTGCCAGATGGTCCCTACGATGTTCAGCCGCCTCCTGCGCCTCCCAGCGGATGTCAGGGACCGCTACGACCTGTCGTCGCTGCAGCGGATTGTGCACGCGGCAGCACCCTGCCCGATTCCCGTCAAGAAGGCGATGATCGACTGGCTAGGGCCGATTATCACCGAGTACTACGGCGCTACGGAGGCTAACGGTTTCACCTTCTGTGAGTCCGCCGAATGGCTCGCCCATCCGGGGACGGTTGGACGAGCAGTCCTCGGCGAGGTTGTGATACGCGACGAGAACGGCCTGGACTGCCCGGCGGGCACGGACGGCACGGTGTGGTTTCGTGGAGCGACAAACTTCGAGTACTTCGAGGATGCGGAAAAAACTGCCGAGAGCCGGGCTGAAGACGGCAACATGAGCACCGTCGGCGACATCGGCCACCTCGACGCAGACGGGTGGCTGTACCTGACCGACCGCAAAAGCTACATGATCATCTCCGGTGGGGTGAACATCTATCCCCAAGAGACCGAGAACCTTCTTTCGACTCATCCAGGCGTCAGTGACGTCGCAGTGATCGGCGCTCCGGATCCCGACATGGGCGAAAAGGTGGTAGCCGTCGTCGAACCCGCGCCAGGCTATGAGCCGGGAGAGGACCTCGCCCGAGAGCTGATCAACTTCAGCCGCCAGCACCTCGCGCATTTCAAATGCCCGAAGCAGGTTGACTTCGTTAACGAACTTCCGAGACTGCCGACCGGGAAGCTGTACAAGCGTTTGGTCAGGGACCGATACTGGCCCCGAGATAGCGGGTCGAACGCCTAGCGGCCCTTTTTCGGCATCCCGAGGATGGATTCGAGGGCAGTCGTCCACGACCGCTTGATCTGGCTCCGGGTCCGCCGGTGCTGGCGGGTCATGATGTCCCAGCTGTCGAACGAGGCGATCACATCAATGACGGACACCAGATCGTCCGCTTCGGCCTTGCTCCTCTTTTTGAGCTCGGCAGCGAAATGCTGACGGACTGTCGCGTCGAGCAGCTTGCGGTAGCGGGCAATGTCCTCGGCGATCACGGGTACGTACGGGGCTCTCAGGTAGGCGGTGCGTGCTGTGCCGGCCATGGTCTCGTTGACTTTGACCCGGGCGTCGACGAAACGGGTAATCCGATCGGCCAGAGAACCTTTGCCGATCTGCGGTATCTCCAGCAGAGGGGATACTCGCTCGAAGTTCCGGGCGATGACGGCACGACGCAAGTCGTCCAGGCCATCGAAGTATCGGAAGATAGAGCGCGCCGACAGACCCGAGTGCGCTGTCAGCCGTTCGACTGACGGATCATCGTCGCCTTCGGCAACCAGAGCCAGTGCCGATTCGATCACGACATCACGATTGCGGGAGCGCCGCGCTGAACGGCCATCAATTCTGTCAGTCATGATTTAAATCATATCGTCCTGACGATGATGGCAATGCGCGGGTCAGATTGACATATTTTCGTTTTCCGCTCCGAGCGCATTCTGCACCTCCGTCGACGTCGGCGGGTTCGCTCCGGAGCGTGAGCAGGTGATCGACGAAGCGATCACCGCATACCTGAGAGCTACGTCCAATGCTTTGCTCTCGATCAGAGCGACCTTGCCGGGGGACGCGAAGCCGGCATCGCAAAGCGCGGCTATGAGAGCGGCGCTGAAAGAGTCCCCGGCGCCGACAGTATCTACGACGCTCACCGTCGCGGCCGGCCTGGTCGCGGCGATCCCATCTCTGTGATAGGCGGACGCTCCTGCGGCGCCGCTCGTCACCACAACCAGTCCGGCTCCGAGCTCGGTCCAGCCCTGCGCCACAGCCCCCGGGGACTTGTCGGGGTAAAGCCACGCCAGGTCCTCCGCAGACACCTTGACGAGGTGGCTTGACGACACTGCTCGTTCGACCCTCGACGTCGCTTGGTCGCGGCCTCCGCAAAGCATCGGTCGGACGTTCGGGTCGTAGCTCACCAGAACATCGCCACGGCCGTGTAGCTTCTCGACGAGCTCGACGATATGCAGCCATCCGGGATCGGTCCAGGAGGCGATAGACCCGAAATGCACGATCGTCGTGTCTGTGGGAACCAAGTCGAGCTCCTCGAGCGACCACTGCCAGTCGGCGGTCCCGTCTGTGTAGAAGTCGTACATGGCGTTTCCCGCCTCGTCGAGGGACACGACCGCCAGCGTCGTCGGTTCGGAGGCGGTTGGAGATGCCGAGAGGTCGACGGATTCGGATTCGAGGTAACGTCGCAGCACCCGGCCGAAAACGTTGTCGCCCAGCCGGGCCATCAGGGATGTCCGCACCCCGAGTCGTGCTAGCCCGACGGCGACATTCAGCGGGCTGCCGCCCTCCTTGGCTTTGAAGGTTAGCGGGCCGCCACTCGGAACGAGGTCGATCAAGGCCTCGCCTACGACTGTGACGTGGTGACGCTCCGGCGCTGTCATGCCATGATAGTGCCATGCGCGTATAAGGTCTGCGGCGTGTCTCGCAGGGGTCTGGTGTTCTTCGCAGCTTTGAGCATCATCTGGGGAGTCCCGTACCTGTTGATCAAGGTAGCCGTCCGGCACGTGAGCCCGCCGGATCTCGTATTCGCACGAACTGCTATCGGCGCGGTCCTGCTACTGCCGATCGCTGCGCGTCGCGGTGAGCTACGACCCCTGGTCGAGCACTGGAAACCGCTATTGGCCTACAGCGTCGTCGAGCTCGTCGTTCCGTGGGTACTTCTCGCAGACGCGGAACAGCGTCTGTCGAGTTCACTTACCGGGCTTCTGGTGTCGGCCGTTCCATTGATCGGAGCCGTTATCGCGATGGCTTCGCCGGCACATGACCGTCTCAGCGTTGCCAACGGGGCGGGGTTGCTTATAGGGCTGGCGGGAGTCGCGGTCCTCCTCGGTTTCACTGTCGGCCGCTCCGAGCTCGGCCCTGTAGGCATCGTCGGAGTGACCGTGATCGGCTACGCGGCCGGTCCGGCGATCCTGGCGAGGAGACTCGGCTCCGTGCCTCCCTTCGGTATAGCTGCGGTGTCAGTCGGTTTCTGCGCGCTCGTGTACGCCCCCTGGGCTGTGGCGCACCCACCGACGGTCCTGCCGGCAACGACGGTGGCGTCACTGCTCGTTCTCGGAATCGTCTGCACTGCGCTTGCCTTCGTAATATTCTTTGCTCTCATCGCCGAGATGGGGGCGGTGAGAGCAACGGTCGTCACCTACCTGAATCCCGCAGTCGCGGTGGCACTCGGAGCTGCGGTGCTCGGCGAAGCGGTATCGTGGGCCACCGGCGTTGGATTTGTCATGATCCTCGGCGGGGCGTGGCTTGCTACCCGGCGCCGGGCGCCCTTGGCGGCCCGATGAGGACGCCGCAGCGGGGAGAAGCATCCCTATCGCGCCGTGACGAGCGTGCCAAGTATAGACGTCAGGTGGACGTTCACAGATGTGATCTGATCGATGGCGGGGGTCGCCAGTGATGACCGCTACCCAAGGGAAGCCTCTGCGGGTCGCGTACGCGGATGGCCCCGACGGGGCGCTGCCACCTCCAGAACAGGTCGTCGATGCGGTTGGCCGCGGGCGAGGGCTTCCCGGGTGGGCACCAAACCCCAAGTCGATCGAACTCTTTCTCGGCTGGGTCGTCCGCGAACCCCCGTGGCTTGCACGTGCAGACGGCGGGGACATGCCGATCAAAATGTCGACGTTCCTGGTAGGGCCTGGCACGAGGCGAGCGGTGGCGTCAGGAGTCGTCGACTACGTCCCTGTACGCCTGTCGACGCTGCCGTGTCTCCTTTCTGGTCGGCTGCGCCAGGACATCGTGGTCGTCGGCGCATGGGAGGAAGGCGGCTCGTGGGAGGAAGGCGGCTCGTGGCGTGTGGCAGGAAGCCCCGGCTGGGCGCTCGCCGCTGCTCGGGCCGCGGGCAGGGTTGTCGTGGAGCGCTGGCCGGGCAAGGCACCTCCCGGCCGGCCGCTCCTTCCCGAATGTGAAGTGCTCGGCGTCGTAGATCGGTCTGAGCCCCCGGACCCGGCCCCGAGCGTGCGAAGTGGGCCGGTCCAGCTCGCCATTGGCGGCCACGTAGCTCGCTTGATACCGCCGCGGTCCACGCTGCAGTGGGGTCCAGGTGCGATCGGAGCGGCCGTTGTGTCGTGCTTGGACGCTCCCGTGAGCGTGCATTCCGGGCTTGTCACCGACGAACTGGCAGACCTCGAAGCCCGAGGTCTGCTCGAAGGCGTCGCCCGGGCGGCCTACGTCTGGGGAGCAGAGCGCCTTGCGGCGATGATCGCAGGGGGCCGCCTCGAGCTCATCGAGGTCTCCGAGAGCCATGACCTGACCGCAGTATCGTCTATCGAGCGTTTCGTTGCTGTCAACACCGCCGTGCAGGTCGGCCTGGACGGTTCCGTCAACGTCGAGTCGGCCGGTGGGCGCATCGTCGCCGGGCCCGGAGGCCACCCCGACTTCGCTCTCGCAGCCTCGGCGTCTCGCGGAGGCTTGTCTGTGGTGGCGTTGGCCGCCACGGCCGGAGGGCACTCGACGATCGTGGCGCGACCCGACGTCGTGTCGACCCCGCGCAGCGACGTCGACGTGGTTGTGACCGAGTATGGGGTTGCCGACCTGCGAGGATGCAACGACGCCGACCGGGCCGCCAGATTGATAGCAATTTCTCATCCTGAGCACCGCCACAACCTTGAGTTTGGGGACAAGACAAACCGCTAGAGTTACAAAACGGTCAAGTCCGGCCAAGAAAGTGTCGAGAGTCACAGTTATCCGGACCCAAGATCCGGCATAATCCGCTGGTCCCCGGGGTTAACACTAGAGTCATGGCCCAAAGCACATCTTACGCCCCCGACCTTCTTGGACTGTATCTCGACGAAGCCGGAAGTTTTCCGTTGCTCACCAAGTCTGACGAGATGCGCCTCGGCCGGCTCATCCAAGAAGGACAGTCCGGCCGCGAGGCCCTTGCTGCCAACAACAACCTCACGAGTTCCGAGCGACGGAAGCTCAACAAAGCCGTCCGCGACGGCGAGGCAGCCAGCGCCGAGTTCATCAACGCCAACCTCCGCCTCGTTGTCTCTGT
>JAKAZH010000070.1 GCA_021815935.1 Actinomycetes bacterium | reverse complement strand
GAGATGGGGCGCGTCACCGACGAAGACCTGCGGCATGTGGGAAGTTCCGCCGTTCTCGCCGTAAAGCGCTCTCAGGGAAGCCTCCGCCGTCCGGTGCAACTTCGCACGGTCCGCCCCGCCAGGCGTGTCGTCCACCCCCCCTGACGGGCTCTCGGCGGACCCGTCGCTCACGTCCACGGGCGCCCCGAAGGCGGTCCCCACCAGTAAAGTTGAGAGCCGCTCGGAAACCGCCGACGCCATCGACTCGTCGCATCCGTCGGCCACCTCGAGAGTTCGCTTCTCCACCGCCCCGCTCGCGAGAACGACGACCAGCAGAGCGACGGTCGAGCTGAGCGACACGAGCTGCACCGAGCGGATACGCGCCGGGTCCTCGGCGTCGCGCACAACGACCGCTGCGTAATCGGTGATCCCTGCCAGGAAACGGCTCGTGTCGGCGAGCATTCTCTCGAGTTCGCCGTGGGCTTGAGCGAAGAAGGTTCGGATCTGCTGGGCGTGAAGCTCGTCTAGGTTCCCGGCGGGAGCGATGTGGTCGACGAAGAACCGGTACCCTTTGTCCGTAGGCACCCGACCGGCGCTCGTGTGGGGCTGGACGAGATAGCCGTCACGCTCCAGGCTGCCCATCTCATTGCGGATAGTCGCCGCCGAGATGCCCATCCCGTGGGCGCGAGTCACCGACGCGGAGCCAACCGGCTGCGCCGTCTGGATGTACTCCTCGACTACAGCTCTGAGGATCGCTGCTTTTCGTTCGTCCAACACGTTGGCTTAAAACGATACCGACTGGCGGCGCTAAGCGGGCGCATGCCCGCCGCGCGCTACTCCTCCAGGCGGAGGGCCTTGATGAACGCCTCCTGGGGGACCTCGACACGCCCGATATTTTTCATTCGCTTCTTCCCCTCTTTCTGCTTCTCGAGAAGCTTGCGTTTTCGGGTTATGTCGCCTCCGTAGCACTTGGCGAGGACGTCCTTGCGTTTCGCCTTGACCGTCTCGCGGGCTATCACCCTGCCTCCGATGGCGGCCTGGATCGGCACGTCGAACATCTGGCGGGGAATCAGTTGGCGCAGTCGCTCGGTCATCTTTCGCCCGTACAGCGTCGCAGCCGAGCGATGCACGATAGCCGAGAATGCGTCTACCGGAACGCTGTTGAGCAGCACGTCGATCCTCACGAGGTCAGCGTCTGCGAACCCGGCCGGCTCGTAGTCGAGGCTTGCGTATCCTTTCGTGCGGCTCTTCAAGGCGTCGAAGAAGTCCATCACCACCTCCGCCAAGGGGATCCGGTAGATCAGCTCCAGGCGCTCGGGCGAAATGTACTCCATCCGGATCATGTCGCCTCGCCGGCTCTGGCAGAGGTCCATCAACGTCCCCGTGTACTCGCTCGGCGTCAGGATCGTCGCCTGCAGGTACGGCTCCTCGATCGAGGCGATCTTCTGCGGTTCCGGCATGTCGGCGGGGCTGTGAACCTCGACTGTCGCCCCGTCGCTCAGGTGCGCCAGGTACTCGACGCTGGGCGCCGTAGCAATCAACGACAGGTCGAACTCGCGTTCGAGGCGCTCGCGCACTATCTCCATGTGCAGCAAGCCGAGGAAGCCGCAGCGGAAACCGAAGCCCAAAGCACCCGACGTCTCCGGCTCGTAGGTGACCGACGCGTCGTTGAGCCGGAGCTTCTCCAGTGCCTCGCGCAAGGAGGAGAACTCGTCCCCGTCGATGGGGTAGAGCCCGCAGAAGACCATCGGCTTCGGGTCCCTGTAGCCCTGCAGCGCTTCTCTCGCAGGCGCCGCCGCCGACGTTACAGTCTCACCGCTTCGGGCCTCCCCCACATCCTTGATCCCTGCGATCAGGTATCCGACCTCTCCGGGGCCGAGCTCCGAGACCGGAACGTTGGTCGGTGTCCGCACACCGATCTCCTCGACGTCGTGGTTCCGACCTGTCTGCATGAACCGCAGGCGCGTGCCGCCGGCCAACGTCCCGTTGACGATCCGCACTGCGCTCACGACACCCCGGTACTGGTCGTAGTAGGAGTCGAAGATCAAGCCCTGCAGGGGAAGGGAGGCGTCGCCGGTCGGGGCCGGGATCCTCTCGCAGATCGCGTCGAGCAGGTCCGCTACTCCCTCACCCGTCTTGGCGGATATCCGCAGAATCTGCGAGGCCGGCACGCCGAGCACCTTTTCGATCTCGGCTGCGTAGCGGTCGGGGTCTGCTGCTGGAAGGTCGATCTTGTTGAGCGCAGCGACGATCTCCAGGTCGTTCTCGATCGCCTGGTAGGCGTTGGCCAGGGTCTGCGCTTCGATCCCCTGCGCCGCGTCGACCAGGAGCACCACGCCTTCGCAAGCCGCCAGGCTCCGACTTACCTCGTAGCCGAAGTCGACGTGCCCCGGGGTGTCGATCAGGTGGATCGTGTGGCCCTTCCAGGTAACGCGAACGTTCTGCGCCTTGATCGTGATACCCCGCTCGCGCTCGATGTCCATCGAGTCCAGGTACTGCTCCCTCATGTCCCGGGCGTCGACGGCTCCGGTCAATTCGAGGATGCGGTCCGACAAGGTGGACTTGCCATGGTCGACGTGAGCGACGACGCTCAGGTTCCTGATCTTGGCGAGATTCACTAGTTGACCATTCTCGAAACACGATGAAGGGGACGGAAAAAAGGGGGCAAGGTTCTAGTAGCGACGCAGCGGAGGACATAGGGTTAGCGCATCCACGACAACTACCAGCCCGCACTCACGATATCTGCTACCTACGGCGCGGCCGGCAGCGTCATCGCGCCCAGGCTCGCCCAACTGCTGGGTCTGCCCTTCATAGACCGACTGCTCAGCCCGGACGTCATACCAGAGCAACCCGGGGGTGCACGCTCTCAGGAGCACCTGGCGGGAGGCGAGGAGGAGACCACCCCCGCCGGACGGTTTCTCAGCTACTTCGCGCGGGTTGCAACAGTTGGAAGCGTGATCCCTCCCGATCCGCTGGTTGACGACGACGAATCCATCAGGGCCCGCGCCGAGGAGCCGTTGCTTGCGATCGCCGATGGAGCTCCCGCTCTCATCCTCGGGCGCGCCGCCGCCGTGGTTCTAGCCAAGCGGCCTCGGGCGTATCACGTGCGACTCAGCGGACCCGTCGAGGCAAGGATCGGCTTCGCCCTTCAGCTCGAAGGCCTCGACAGGGCCACCGCCCAGCGATACCAGGAGCAGGCCGACCGCGCCCGAACCTCGTACGTGAAGCGGCTCTATCGTGTCGATCCAGCGAGTCCGTCGCTGTACCACATGTTCCTCGACACGACGGTCCTTGGAGTCGATGGCTCGATCGAGGTACTCGCGAGCGCGGCTCGCATCTTCTTCAAGTCTTTCGACTCGGCGGCTGCGGGCAGCTGAAACTCGGGGTGTTCACGGACCGACCGGCCAAGTGGGTTCTCGACAACTTGGACAACCTGAAGGCGCTCGCCGTCCTGCCGCTCAGCTGGCTGTACAAGCTCACCGACCAGCAACAAGTCATCGACGCCGACACGGCCCGATGGGCGGAGATTCTCTGGTTGAAGCAGGACGACCGGGAGCGTCTCCTGGTTCGCCTGCTGTACGCCTTCCCGGAGTTCAGATGTGTCTTCTACCACCGGCTCGCGGCCGGCAACACCACCGGCGCGCTCGGTGGGAGGCTCGCTCGCCACGTTTGGGGTGGTATCGCAGGGCTAGACCTCGGAACTACCCCGATCGGTCCTGGGCTGTTCATCTCGCACGGCCAGTCCACGATCCTGTCGGCCGAGAGCATCGGAGCGAACTTGCAGGTTCACCAAGGGGTGACCGTCGGCTGGGACTACCGCTCGGAGCGTCGACCGATGATCGGCGATGACGTGTTCATCGGCGCCGGGGCGAAGATCCTCGGCGCCGTGACGGTCGGCAACGGTGCGAGAATCGGGGCGAACGCCGTCGTGGTCCAAGACGTAGCCGCTGGAGCGACAGCCCTCGGGGTACCGTCGCACGTGCGCCATCGCGGCTCTGCGCCGGGCTGATAGGATCACACCTCTTCCGGCATAGGTGGTTTGCCGGTTTCTATATCGAGGTGGACTGAGCGAAGTGGCAAACATCAAGAGCCAGATCAAGCGGAACCGCACCAACGAAGTCGCGCGCCTGCGCAACAAGGCGGCCCGGTCGGAAGTCAAGACTCGCCTCAAGACTGCAGTTGCATCCGCCGCGGCGGGAGCGGAGAGTGCTACGGAGGATCTCCGGCTGGCAGTGAAGAGGCTTGACAAGGCCGCCGCCCGGGGAATCATCCACAAGAATCAGGCATCGAACCGCAAGGCGAGGCTGATTCGCCGGATCAACTCCCTCACTGCTTCCGACTCGTAGGGTCAGCGTCTAGGGTTCGCGCGAGCGCCGCCGGCCCCGCCTCGCGCCAGGCGACATAGTCGTGCCACCAGGACTTCCAGTACTGCGACTTCAGGCCACGCGCTCGCTCCTTTGATACCAACCTCCGCGTCGAAGACCAGCCCGACCCCTTCGGCGATGTTCGCCGAACCCCACTGCGACGCCGCCCGGAGGGCCTTTTTAGCAGGAAACGTGCTTCGACCTGGGACTATCCCCATTGCTTTTGCGGCATCCGCTTCGGTAGAGATCGACGGCCCGTCCACCCGCATCAGTCCCGCGACGTGGCGGTGGAGCGTCGCCAACACGACGAGCGGGTGCCGGCCGCCAGCGTCGAGCATGCGATGAAGGAGTTCCAGCGCCGACTTTGCGTCCCCCGCATCGATTGCGTCGGTCAGAGCCCAAGGTGTGACCGACCCGGGCTGGCCCAGATAGACCTCCACCTCCTCGGCGCCGAGCTTCGCTCCGGGCCCGTAGGCCGCCTCGAGGAGTGCGAGCAGCGGCACGATGTCGCTCACGTCCTCACCGAGATGGCGGCGAAGAAGATCCTGGGCGTCGTGGTCGAAGCGCAAAGAAGCGTGGCGTAGTCGCGAGGTCAGCCAGTCGGCTGATTGGCGCGAGTCGACTGAAGTCGAGATAACGCTGCCTTTTTCCTTTGCGACAGCTACGAGTTTTGCGGGAACCTGTCCCCCGCCCCCGGCGAGCAGCAGCGACGTCGTGGGGAGCGGATCGTCGAGGTAGGCGACAAGGGGTGCCACCTCGTCGGAGGTGTACCGACCGACGGACCGGACGATAATCACCCGTCGCGCGACGAGCAGGGGAGGCGTCGAGCAAGCGTCCGCCACAGCTGCGAGATCGACCTCGTCGCCCTCGAAATCCTCCAGAGCCAAGGAGCGGTCCTCGCCACCGAGCAGTTGGGCGATCACAGCTTCGACAGCTTCGCCGACGAGCGTCGGATCGTTCCCGTCCACCAGGACAACCGGCGAGGTGGAGTGGTCCGGCGTCAAGCTCACGACGCTTGGAGGATCAGAGCGACGGTGTCGGCGACGCGTCGTGCGGAGCGTACGTCGTGAGCGCGGATGATGCGACAGCCGAGGCAGACGCCGACGCTGTGGGCTGCGATCGTCGCCTCGCGGCGCTCGGACAGTTCGAGGTCGAAGCGGACACCCAGGAACGTCTTGTTGGAAGCGGAAAGCAGCAGCGGCCAACCGAGCGAAGCGAGCCGATCGGACGCTCTTAGAAGCTCCGCCGACTGGGACGCTGTCTTGCCGAGGTCGAGTCCGGCGTCGAGGATGATCCGCGAGTCGTCGATTCCGGCGCCGTGCGCCCACGATGCCCGTTCTCGCAGGTAGCCGCTGACGTCCTCGACGACGTCGGCGTACACGGGCTCCGGGTCGGGTATCCGGGGACCGAGGCGTATGTGGGTGGCCACGACGGTCGCCCCCGCTTCGGCCGCTTCGCTGAGATACTTCGGGTCTGCGAAGCCGCTGATGTCGTTGCCGACAGTAGCGCCCGCCCGGTAAGCCTCGCGGGCAACGGAGGCCCTCCACGTGTCCACAGAGAGCGGGACGTCGAACCTTGCTGCCAAGCCTTCGATGGCGGGCACTACGCGGTCCATCTCCTCGGCCTCCGTGACCTCAGGGCCAGGTCCTGCCTTGACCCCCCCTACGTCGAGCAGGTCGGCACCTTCGGCCACCAGCTTGTCTGCGAGCGAGTAGAAGGCGTCCAAGTCCCAGTAGCGACCCCGGTCGTAGAAGGAGTCCGGGGTGCGATTGAGGATACCCATCACGAGCGCACGACTCGACAGGTCGTAGACGTTGGACCCGAGGCTCAGCTTCATCGCGAGCGACGCTACACGCCGTCACCGTGCGAGGAGGCCTCCTCAGAAAAGGCGGGCGGTCAGGGCCTTACGGTACGTTGCGGTACGCGGGTCCTCGGGGCCGAGGATCTCCAAAAGGTCGACGAACTCCTGTCGGGCAGTGTCGTCCGTTCGAACCCGGTCTAGGAGGTCGTCCAGCTTCGCTTCGACTCCCACCCCGGACGATCCTCTCGCCTCACCGGCCTCCTCGCCGAGGCGTGCCTCGGCGGCGATTCGCCGTGAGTCGGCGGACTCGGGAAGTTTGGCGAGAAGGCGCAACGCCTCCTCGCGGCGGACCGCATCGTAACGATCGGCCGCCAAGAGGGCGGCCAGGGAGAGCAGAGCCCGCTCGTTGGCCGGTTCGATCTCCAGAGCCTTGCGAAGCGAGGGCTCGTCTCCACTCTCGACGAGCAGGTCTGTTTCGCTCGGGATCGGCTTGAGACCTGCTATCCAGGCTCGTACCGCCGGTTCAGGTCGCGACCCGGCGAAACTGTCGAGCACTTTGCGGTCCTTGATGGCGAACACCGCCGGGATCGATTGGACCTGGAACGCGGCCGCCGAGTGCGGATTGGAGTCCACATCGACTTTGACAAGCTCGACTCCTTCGGTCTCCTCCACGACCTTTTCGAGGATAGGACCGAGTACACGGCAAGGGCCGCACCACGAAGCCCAGAGGTCCACGACGACCGTCGTGGACATCGACCGGGTGAGCACGTCTGCCTCGAAGGTCGCGTCTGTTGCATCGATTACTCCGGCCATTTTGCTCCCTACCGGCCGCCCTGGGACGGCACCGTCGATCGGTCAACCTATATCACGAAAAGTGCGTCGGGGTGCACGCGAAGTGCTTCCCGCAATAGCTTTAGGTGCATGAACTCTGCCCAGAGTACCGAAATGCCGCGAGGAATCGACGCCGAACGGGTCAACGCGTGGTTTGCTGACCATGTCGAGGCCGCCAGGACACCTTTATCGTTCGTGTTGGTGGCGGGGGGTCGTTCGAACCTCACTTTCGTCGGGACCGACGCGGCCGGTGGCCGCTTCGTCATACGCCGACCGCCGACCGGGCATCTTCTACCGAAGGCCCACGACATGCGCCGTGAGCACCGGATCATCTCCGCGCTCGGACCTGCTGGTATTCCCGTGCCGTCGGCGATGGGTCTCTGCGAGGACCCTGACGTTACGGGAGCACCTTTTTACGTCATGGATTTCGTCGACGGTGTCATCGCCCGCGACGAGCACGATGTCGCAGCGCTTCTCGACGAGGAGGCCCGCAGGAAGGTGAGCTTTGCCCTAGTCGATACTCTCGCCGACATCCATGGCATCTCCCCCGACGACGTCGGCCTCGGCGACCTCGGCCGCAAGGACGGCTACGTCGCCCGCCAACTGCACCGTTGGTACACGAACTATCAAGCTGCCAACCAAGCTCGCAACGGCACAGTGCTGCCGGCCATGGAGGTGCTCCATGAACGGCTGTCGAGATCGGTGCCGGACCAGGGTCGCTCGACGATCGTCCACGGAGACTACCGTTTGGACAACTGCGTCGTGTCCCCCGATGGTAGCCACGTCCGGGCCGTGCTGGACTGGGAGCTGTGCACCTTGGGCGATCCGCTGGCAGACCTCGGCCAGCTGCTCTCCTACTGGCCCGAGCTCGGCGAGCGTTCCGCACTGGGTCACGCTTCGACGGCTATGCCCGGCTTCGCCGCCAGGCGCGAGCTGGTGGAACGTTACGCCGGGCGGACCGGATCCGATCTCAGCGCCCTCGGGTTCTATGTGGCCTTTGCTTACTGGAAACTGGCGTGCATCCTCGAAGGCGTCTACGCCCGCTACGTCGGGGGCGCCATGGGAGACGACGGATTCGACTCGAGTAACTACCCTGAAACCATCTCGTGGCTGGCGGCGCGTTCGGAGCAGGCGGCGACCGAGTCAGGCATATAACACCTCCCGGATTTCCACCGCTCCCAGGTACGGCCACGCGAGCGTCTCGACATGAAGCAAAATGGACTCCATGAGCGAGACTCGACCCCCGTTGGCCACCATCCATGCATGGCCATCCGTCGAGCGCCCTGTCATGGTGATGTGCCTGGACGGATGGATCGATGCCGGCTCGGCGGCAGCCGGCGCCCTCGGCGTCCTCACTGCGTCGATCCCGACCACCCTTGTGGCGACGTTCGACTCCGACGAGCTGATCGACTTCAGGGCGCGCCGTCCGACACTACGGATAGTCAACGGCGTCGACGAGCAGCTCCGCTGGCCGGAGATCACCATCCATGCTGCGACCAACCGCACCGGGCGCACGGTTCTCACGCTGTCGGGTCCGGAGCCTGACATGCAGTGGAGTCGCTTCACCGCCGAGGTGGTCGC
>JAKAZH010000069.1 GCA_021815935.1 Actinomycetes bacterium | reverse complement strand
CGAACAGGTCCACCTAACCTCCTGGATTGACTTTCTGTCGGTCTTTTTCCTGGCCTTCTTCGGCCGGCTCGCGGGCGTCGAGGGTCGCTTCGAGCCACCCGGTTATCTCTCCGAGCGGCGCGCCGGGCGTGAACACCCTCGACACGCCGATGCCAGCGAGAGCTTCGATGTCGGCGTCGGGGATTATGCCGCCGGCGAAGATGAGTGCGTCGGTCGCCCCGCGGGCCCGCAGTTCGTCGACGATCCTCGGGAACAGCGTCATGTGCGCCCCGGAAAGGATCGACAGCCCCACAGCATCCGCGTCTTCTTGGATGGACGTCTCGGCGATCTGCTCGGGGGTCTGGTGCAGGCCCGTGTAGATCACCTCGAATCCTGCCTCACGCAGGGCGCGCGCTATCACGCGGGCTCCCCTGTCATGGCCGTCCAGACCTGGTTTCGCGACAACAACCCTGTAAGGGCGCTTCATCGGGACCGATCTTGGCAGGTCCGGCGTCTCGCAGGCCAACCGGTGCCGAAACCTCAGGCGCGTGACAGCGGCGCAAGGGAGAGCGCCAGATGCTTCTCGCCCACTGAAGGAAAACGCACCCGCGCTTCAGCCTTCTCGCCCTCCCCGCGGACATCGATGACTATTCCCTCTCCCCACTTGGCGTGGATGACCGCTTCGCCGGCGCGAAGCCCGAGACGCTCCGCGCCTCGACCCGCGACTGGACCCCTGCGGGGCTGGCTCAGGGCCGCCTCGACTATACGGTCCCGGCCGGATGAACCCTCGAGGCTCGCCCTGGTCCCCCGGGCTCGCCGGCCGCTCACGTTCTTGATGACACTCGAGGGGATCTCGGACAGAAAACGCGAAGCCGGGTTGTAAAGGGTCTGCCCCCAAAGGCTGCGACACCAAGCATTCGTCAGGTAGAGCTTCTCGCGTGCCCTCGTTATGCCGACATAGGCGAGCCGGCGCTCCTCGGCCATCTCATGAGGTTCGGAGAGTGAGCGCATATGCGGGAAGATCCCGTCCTCCATCCCGACTATGAACACTACGGGATACTCGAGTCCTTTCGCCGTGTGCAATGTCATGAGGGTGACCTTGGACTCGTCCGGGTCGATATCGTCGCTGTCGGCGACGAGACTCACTTCTTCCAGGAACGCTTCGATGCCCTCCACCTGGCGGGCGGAGCCGATCAGCTCCTCGACGTTCTCCACTCGTCCGGCAGCCTCGTGGGTGCCTTCCGCCTCGAGCTCGCCGCGGTAGCCGCTTCGCTCGAAGATCGCCTCCAGAAGTTCCGCCGGACCCGACACCGCGGCAGGGCCCGGTCCCATTCCAGGCGCGGCGCCCGACACCGCGTCACCTCCGCCATCACCGGCTCCGATCCCGGCGGAGTGTCGCAAATCGCCGATCAGCGCGTCGAGGCGTCGAAGCCCGCTCAGAGCCTTCCCGGCGACCCCCGCCTCCTCGGCGTGGGCGACTGCCTCCGAGAACGTCGCCTTGTTGGCGGTCGCCCAGCGCTCCAGGCGCTCCACGCTCGTATCGCCGACGCCGCGCTTTGGGACGTTGACTATCCGCTTGAACGAAACCTCGTCGTCTGGATTGGCGACCGCTCGGAGATAGGCGAGAACGTCTTTTATCTCGCGGCGGTCGTAGAACCGGGTTCCCCCGACCACCTTGTAGGGGATATCGCGACGCACCAGCTCCTCTTCGACCGCTCGGCTCTGCGCGTTCGTGCGGTAGAAGACCGCTATGTCACCCCACTCGTGACCTGTGCCGCCGTCCGCTCCCCGACGGTGCAAGCTCGATATCTCAGAAGCCACCCAGGCGCCTTCGTCGTGCTCGTCCTCGGCCTGATAGCAGACGATCCGTTCTCCCCTGCCGCGTTCGGTCCACAGCGCTTTCGCCTGACGGCCGTCGTTGTTCGCTATAACCGCATTCGCTGCGTCAAGAACCGTCTGGGTGGAGCGGTAGTTCTGTTCGAGCACGACAACAGTTGCGGCCGGGAACGCCCTTTCGAATTCGAGGATGTTGCGGATATCTGCCCCGCGCCAACCGTAGACGGACTGGTCGGAGTCGCCAACGACCGTCACCTGGTGGTGCTCACCAGCTAGCAGCAACACAAGCTCGTTCTGCGCCCGGTTCGTGTCCTGGTACTCGTCGACGAGGACGTGGCGGAAACGTTGGCGGTACGCCTCCAGCACATCCGGGCATGCCTGCAGCAGGTTGACCGCGACGAAGAGAAGATCGTCGAAGTCCATCGCGTTCGCAGCGTGCAGGCGCTGCTGGTACTCGCGGTAGATTTCCCCTGCACGGCGCTCCATCGGTGTGCGTGCGGCCGACGCGTAAGTCTCGAAGTCGACGAGGTCGTTCTTCGCGCTCGAGATGTACCCGGCGATTGCCCGCGGTGGGAACTTCTTCGAGTCCAGTCCGAGGTCTCGTACCACGTAGCCGACGAGGCGCAGAGCGTCCGACTGGTCGTAGATAGTGAAATTTTGCCGGAACCCGAGGCGCCCCGCGTCCCTCCTTAACATGCGCACGCACGCCGAGTGGAACGTCGAAACCCACATCCGCTTCGCCGCCGGCCCGACAAGCTCGCCGACCCGCTCGCGCATCTCCCCCGCCGCCTTGTTCGTGAAGGTGATCGCCAGAATTTCGAAAGGAGACAGACCCTTCTCGGCGACCAACCACGCGATTCGCCGGGTCAGGACCCTCGTCTTGCCCGAACCGGCCCCGGCCACCACCAGGAGCGGTCCGCCCGGATGGGACACGGCCGCCGCTTGAGCGGGGTTTAGATCACCGACCAGCTCGTCTGGGGGTGGTCTGAGGTCTCCTGTTAGGTGCTCCGCCATTGCAAGGGTCTAGGGTACCGGTTGGCCGGGCAGCTTTAGCCACGGCCGGAACCGCCTAAGAACTGGAGGGACAGGTCGACGTGACAGGAATTTGTGAGGGCCGGGTCGTCGTGGTGACCGGAGCCGGCAGAGGCATAGGTCGCGAGCATGCCTTGGAGTTCGCTCGCCAAGGGGCAAAGCTGGTCGTCAACGACCTTGGTTCGGCAACGGACGGGACGGGAGCGTCGTCGGGCCCGGCGGGGGAGGTCGTGGAGGAGATTCGAGCGGCGGGCGGCGAAGCGATCGCAAACGGCGACGACGTGTCCGACTTCGACGGTGCCACCAGGATGATCCGCTCGGCGATCGACACTTTCGGGCGCGTCGACACGCTCGTCAACAACGCCGGGATACTCCGCGACCGGATGCTCGTCAACATGTCCCCCGATGAGTGGGACGCCGTGATCCGGGTTCATCTTCGCGGGACGTTCGCGCCTACGCGCGCTGCGCTCGACTTCTGGCGGGAACGCTCCAAGGCAGGAGAGGACAACGACGCTCGGATCGTCAACACGACGTCCCCGTCGGGAATCTACGGGAACATCGGCCAGACCAACTACGGGGCCGCGAAAGCCGGAATAGCTTCGTTCACGGTTATCGCGGCTATGGAAGTAGCCCGCTACGGGGTCACTGTCAACGCCATCGCCCCGGCGGCCCTGACTCGGATGACGGAGAACCTCGGGATGGGAGCGCGCGCCGCAGACATTCCGGCCGGTCAGTTCAACCCGCTTGGACCGGACAACATATCCCCCATCGTGGTTTGGTTGGGCAGCTCCGAGTCGCGCGGTGTGACAGGACGGGTGTTCAACGTTATGGGCGGCCATCTGAGCGTCGCAGAGGGGTGGGTCGAAGGTCCCGCGGTCGACAAGGACGGGCGCTGGGATCCGGCGGAGCTGACCGGGATCGTCCCCGACCTGGTAGCGAGGGCCGCCCCGAACGCGGCAATGTCGGGGCGGCGCTCCTGAACGCGATCTGAGACGGGAGCGACAGCGGCTCGAGGCGCAAAGGTGGTCGACGTTCAAGTCGTCTTGGAGGTGAAAGCCCTGTCAGTGCGCTACGGGCCGGTCGTAGCGCTCGACAGCGTCGACCTCGAAGTGAGAACCGGTGAAGTGGTCGCACTCGCCGGTGAGAACGGCGCTGGAAAGTCCACGCTGATTCGCTGCGTCGCTGGCGACCTGCGCCCGGATCAGGGCAGGATCGCTGTCATGGGGGAGCCGATCGAAGGCCCCCGCATCGGGCCAAGGACCGAGATCGCGGTCGTTTGGCAGGACCTGGCTCTCTGCGACAATCTCGACATCGCATCGAACGTGCTGCTCGGCGCGGAGACGAGACGACTGATGTTCTCCGAGACCCGCTTCCATGCGAAGGCAGCCCATCTGCTTAGCCAGCTCGGAATCGGTCTTCCGAACACGTCCACGACGGTCGCGCACCTCTCGGGCGGCCAACGCCAGCTTGTGGCCGTCGCCAGGGCAATGCGAGACCGACCGCGTCTGCTGATACTCGACGAGCCGACGGCGTCGCTCGGTGTAGCCGAGTCGGCTCGGGTCGAGAGTCTCGCCGCCTCCTTGCCCGCCCAAGGAACGACGGTCATGATCGTCACGCACGACGTTGAGCAGATGTTCCGGTTGGCGGACAGGATCGTGGTGTTACGCCGCGGGCGGGTCGTCGCAGAGGTGTCCCCGGAGGAGTCGCACCCAGACGAGGTCGCCGCCCTTCTTTCAGGTCAGCCAGTCGATATCTCCCCGCGCCGCCAGCTGAGCAGACTTCAGAACCTCGCCGACCAGCTCGCCTCGGCGTCTCCCTCGTCGGGTCTAACGCTCATAATCTCGGCGCTGGCGGCGGCGCTCGGCATCGGCCAGCTTTGCGTTCACGTCCGGGAAGGATCAGTCATGCGCCTAGCCGGCCAAGTCGGCCTGCCGAGCTACCTGGCCCGCCAATGGTCGGCGCTTCCAACTCAAGAAGTTCGTCCTCCGTTGAGCATGCCGTCCAGCGATGGCAGCGCCGGCCGCCCTGAAGCACTTCCGGGCGGATGGGAGACGATCCGCAGGGACGCACGCCGCGCCGGTTTCAAAACGTCATGGAGCCTTCCCTTCACCGGGCCGAGGGGAGATTCCGGCGTGATCACGATCCTTTCCAAGGAGCTCGGCGAGCCGACCCGTGACGACCTGGAGATGGCGTCGCTATACGCCGGTTACGCCGCCAATGCTCTAGAACGAGACCGTCTTCTCGGCGAGCTAACCGTCCGCAACCGTGTGCTGGAGACAATCCGCGAAGTCCTCCAGGCCCTTGCCGGCCCGGCTCCGCTAGACGTCAGCCTCAATGTAGCGTTGCGCGCGCTGCAGGCAGGCTTGGGGGCGTGCGACGTCGCCCTGGTCGGGCGCAGAAGCGAAGACCCGGAGGCGACGATACGGGCCTGGGTCGGATCCTCCGCCGACAGGGTCGGGCACCCCCCCGCCGACCTGCTCACTATCGCGGAGCCGGGCGTCAGCGGGCCGGCTCTTGACGGCGCTGTCAATGACCTGGCACCGTCTTGTATGGTCGCGGGTTTCGCAGCCCCGGAAGGTCGGTCCGCCCTGGTAGTTCGCTGGAAGACGACGCAGGAAAAGGAACATATCGCCGACTCGACTGTCGACATGGCCGACCGCCAGGCGGTGATCGACGACGCGGCGATCTCGATCCGGTTGGCCCTCGAGCGTGAGGAGTCCGAGAAGGCGCAGCGCGAGACGATGGCGCTGCGCAGCTCGCAAGCCGCTCAACGCCAGTTCCTATCGTGGCTTTCCCACGAGCTGCGGACCCCTCTCACTGCTATATGCGGTTACGCCTCCACTTTGATGGCGGCCGACGTCGACTGGGACGGTCCGTCCCAGACCCGATTCTTGGAGCGCATCGACAGCGAGTCGGCCCGTCTCGGCCGTCTCGTCGAGGACCTCCTAGACTTCAGCGCCATCGATGCGGGCCTGCTTCGCCTGCACCAGGATTGGTGTGAGCTGCCGCTTGTGCTGGAAGCAGCCCGTTCTTGTCTCGCCGGGCCCCGAGCGGACGCAGTGTCGGTGTCATGCCCTTCCGACGTACCGGTCGTGTGGGCCGACCATGACCGTCTCGAGCAGGTCTTCGTCAACCTGTTCGACAACGCCGTGCGCCATAACCCGCCGGGAACGGCGGTAAGCGCCAACGTCGATGTGGGAGCCGACGCCCACGTGACGATCACAGTCAATGATGACGGGACGGGGATACCATCGGAGCGCCTCGATCGCCTTGCCGGTCCGGGGGAAAGGCGCGGCCGAAGCGGAGGCTCGGGGCTCGGCCTGTCGATCGCGAAAGGGATCGTGGAAGCCCACGGCGGTCGGCTGACCATAACGTCCGGCGATAACGGCACCGTGGCCGAGGTGCGTCTACCGCTTGCCGCCTTGGAAGTGCAGGCCCCGTGACCACCGTCATGATCGTCGAGGACGACCCGAACATCGTGGACCTGATTCGCTCCAACCTGGTCGTGCGGGGGTTCGACACCTTGGTGAGCGACGAGGGAGCTCGCTCTTTGCAGCTGCTTGAAACCGCATCACCGGACATTGTCCTTCTCGACCTCATGCTTCCCGACGTCGACGGCTTGGAGATCTGTCGCCTCATCCGGGAACGCTCCAACGTGGGAGTGATCGTCGTTTCCGCCCGCGGCGGCGAGCGCGACAAGGTCTCTGCGCTCAACGTCGGCGCTGACGACTACATGACGAAGCCGTTCAGCATCGAGGAGCTACTCGCCCGGATAACCGCCACTCTCAGGCGCACCCGCGTCGCAGACAACCCCGGCACTTCGCCGGAGTTCATATTCATACGCGACATCACGATAGACCTGGCGGCGCGCCAAGTTGAGAGGGCCGGGCGCGTCGTGCACCTGACCCCCACCGAGTTTGCGTTACTGCGCGAGCTTGCGGAGCATCGCGGTAAGTCCCTCACCCATGCTCACCTGCTTCGCAGGGTCTGGGGACGCGGCTACGAGACCGAGACCGAATACCTGCGGGTTTACGTCCGCAGACTTCGCGCGAAACTTGAGTCCGAAGGTGACGAGCCGCTCATTTTGACCGCACCGAGGGTCGGCTACCGACTAACTGCCGACTAGCCTTCGAGGTGTCTTCGATACGGCGCTGTTTCATTGCATCAAGAAACGTTAAGCTTTTGTTAATGTGATGTTCAGAATATTAACGCCTCGTTGACATCGACGAACCTATTGTCGGCCCTGAAATCGACAGACGGTCGAATACAGAAAGTCCCTCGCAGACCTCGTCCAGGGGGCCGGGAACGCGGGGGCCCATAGTCAAGGGAGAAGCCCGAAGTGACCAACAAACGCGCATTTGCCGCGCTCTTCGTCGGAGCTGGCCTGGTCGCAGGAGCTTGCAGTAGCTCCACGAAGACCTCCAGTTCGACTAGCGCCACGACCGCTGCCTCGTCCGCTTCGACAGCGGCCTCGTCGCCCGCTACGACCAGTTCGACTCCAGCTCCGAGCCTGTCGATCAGTTCCTTCACCCGTGACTTCTCGGCGATGTCACAGCTCAAAAGCCTTGCCTCGAGCGGCAAGGGGAGCGTCGCCGTGATCCTCCCTGACACAGTCTCGTCAGCTCGCTACACCGAGTTCGACGCGCCCTACCTGACCCAGGCCTTCACCGACGCCGGCCTCAGCAGCTCGCAATTCACCATCCAGAACGCCCAGGGTAGTGACACAACCCAGCTAACCGACGCTCAGTCCGACATAGCCTCAGGAGCAAGCGTGTTGATCATCGACCCGCTCACAAGCGGTGTAGGGGCACAGATCGAAAGCTACGCCAAGAGCCATGGCGTCGCAGTGATCGACTACGACCGTCTCACGCTCGGCGGCAGCCGCTCCTATTACGTGAGCTTCAACAACGTCAAGGTCGGAACGCTTCTCGGTCAAGGACTGGTGTCATGCGTCGCCGCGTGGAATGTCAGCCACCCGAACGTGATCGTCATGCGTGGCTCCCCCACTGACAACAACGCCACTCTCTTCGCTCAGGGATACGATGCTGTAATGGCCCCGTATTTCAGCTCCGGTAAATGGACCGAGGTGGCACAGCCGGCCGGAACCTGGCAGCCGGTCAAAGCGCAGACCGAGTTCGAGCAGGCTTACACTGCCAACAAGAGCGCCAACGCTGCGCTCATTCCTAACGACGAGAACGGAGCCCCGATCATCTCGTACCTGCAGTCACTGCACATTCCGGCGAAGACCTTCCCTACAACGGGCCAAGACGCTACGCTCGTCGGTCTGCAGAACGTCCTGTCGGGCTACCAGTGCGGTACCGTGTACAAGCCGATCTACGAGGAGGCGCAGGCCGCCGCAGCATTGGCCATGTACCTTCGCGCAGGCCAGACACCTCCTTCGGCATTGGTCAACGGCTCGACCGCCGACACCACCTCCAACACCCAGGTACCGTCGGTGCTTCTCACACCCGAGTGGGTCACCCCGTCGAACATGAACTCGACGATCATCGCGGACAAGTTCGTCACTGCCAGCCAGCTGTGCACCTCGCAGTTCGCCTCTGACTGCTCCGCCGCAGGCATCTCCGGATAGCGACATGACGGCAACATCGCCAGCAGGACACTCCGAAAGGTGACCTTCCCAGCTGATCAAGCGGGAGCCGGACCCGACTACTCGGGTCCGGCTTCGGCCGCCGTCCCCTCATCTGGCACCATGGCGGACACGGCGGACACCA
>JAKAZH010000068.1 GCA_021815935.1 Actinomycetes bacterium | reverse complement strand
CTGTCCGCACCCGGCGCACGCCTGTGGGCGGACAAAGCACGCCGAGCAATACCAGCGCTCGCCGCGGCGTTGCATCGTGGTGATCTCCCGGTCGCAACCGGCACATCGTGGCCGGGCGACCTTGGCGGCGCCAGCGGTTCGCAGACCCAGCAGGAGATCTCCCACAACCCGACGAGCTGGCGAGCGCCCGGTCGTCAGCACCGAAGGATTCTCGGCCAGGGCGCTTGCCAGGCGCCGACGTTTTGCTCGTCCCCCGCCGACCCGTTCGATGATGTGGCGCACCGCCACCTGATCGCAGCCAGGATCGGCGGCGCTGACCGCAGCGGTCACCGCGCCTACAGGGTCAAGGAGGGCCTCTGATGGGTTCAAGTGATACGGGCCCTCTTCGGGCGCAGCACACCGACACCGCTCTCGCCGCCGGCCGCATTGGTCTTCTTCGCCGGCCGAGAAGCGGCGACCGGCTCGATCATGTCATCGATCGTGCAGTCGAGAATGTCCAGCAAAGCCATGAGGATTTTCAGGCTGAGCCGTTCCGGTCGTTCCACCACCAGCCGGTACACCTGACTGGAAGACAGACGGATCCCTCGCTTGGCCAGCGCCGGGATCAAGTCGGTAGTGGCGAACATCTCCCTGGTCGCCATCACTTGGCGAAGGTTCCAGCGGTAGTCCAGTTTGGCGGTCATCGACAGTGCCTCCTGTGGCTAGCCCGGCTGGCTGTCCAGCGCCGGGGACAGCGCTTTGCGCAACGCCGTGTTCATGAAATCGGAGCTGACATGGGTGTAAATCGCGGTGGAGCTGTCGGCCTCATGTCCCACCTGGACCTGTATGAACCGCCGGTCAAGTCCGTTCTCGGTGAGATGGCTGACCGTGATTATCTGTAGTGCATCGGAGCAAAGGCCTGGTGAAGGGCTATTTCCGCGAGTAAGGCACGTGAGGCACCTTCGGAGCTTTAAAGGCGGCTCATAAGGCAGATGCTGCTCAGGGCTCCTTTGACGCATTCTGGCACGTGCCTCGGCAGTGGAGGATACGCGCGAGGCACGGGCGCCTTGACCGTCCAAATCGTCGTGCCTCATGCCAAAACCGGAGGGGTGATAACATAGGAGTGCCTTATCGAGTGGGGCACCAGCGCCTTGGGCAGGCCGAGCGCGTCGCGGTAGGAGACGAAACGGGCGTTGATCTCCGCCGGGCGTACCCGGCCGCCTCGTTCGGTCACCCACATCGCAGGGTGATCGGCGGCCCGAAACGGGGCCGGACGTTCTCCACGTAGTCCGCCACCGCCTCGACCGCCCAAGCCATGACCGAAGCCACGTTGCGCCGCCTGGGCGGCTGACCCCGCTTGGCCTTGCCGTAGCGGACCTGCAACATGCCGTATCGTCCCAGCTCCGCCGCCGCGGGGTTGCGTCCCCAATCGACCACATCCAGCTTCGAGCACTCCGTGCGCCGCAGCCCCCAACCGTACATGACCTTGAAGATCGTGGCGTCCCGGTAGGCCGCCAGCGCTCCCTTGCGTCCCGCGTGCACCGCCCGCTCCACCTGATCGTCCGCGAAGTCCAAAAACCTCTGCATCTCTGCTCGGCTGAACGGCCGGGCCTCGGGGTCGCCCTCGTAGTCGTTGAGATGGGCGATCGTGTTCCACTCATGACAGATCGCGACTGGATGCACCCCCGGACCGAACGCCGCCTCGCACGCTGGGCCCCACCCGTAGCGAGCATCGACGAGGAATTCGCTGAAGAGCCGCAAGCTCACCTGATAGTTCCGGACCGTCGAGGGAGCCAGATGCCGCTCGGCGATCAACGACACCGTGAACTCCTCCACATGGCCCGGCAGCCATCTCCACGGGTACTCGTTGGTGAACTCCAAAAACCGGCGCATCAGTTGCTCCCGGGCGAACATAGTGTCCTCCCGCAACCCCCGGGCGGTCTGCTGCGCCCGCCAAGCCCGCAGCATCGCCTCGAACATGGCGTCCTCCGGTCGCAGCTGCGCCACTCCCGACACAAGCTCCAGATGCGCCGCCCCAGCCAGATCCACCCGTCCCAAACCACACTCCTGTCATTCCCCTTGAAGGGGATGATCATGCATCAAACGGGACGGCCTGTCAAATCCACCTGCTCAGGCGGCATTCACAGCCCAGCAGCGCGAAGCACTCCAAGCCCTGTATCGACAGACGACCTGGGCTTTCTCTCGCGGCCGATGCAATTCCTGAGGGTTCGCGTAACGCATGGTCATCTCAGTTGAGCGATGGCCCAAGTAGCGCTGCACGACATGAACGGGGCCGATTCGCCGGGCGAGCTCGATAGCTTCGGGGGCGGTGCGGCGGATTTCGTGTATGCGGCTCATGTGCTGCGCCAGCAGTTCTTCGCTGCTGCCTGAACACCAGCGGATCCCGATGCGCAGCTTGGCCCGTTCGACGTCAGGGATCAGTGTGACATCGGCGATCAACGTTCGTAAGAGTCGTTTGCGGTCCCGGTTCGAGGTGGTCGGAGCGGCCCACCAGACGATTCTCCGGTTCGACAGCGACCAGGGCCCGTTCGGCCCGGTCGGCTTGATACTGGGTACGTTCCACCGCCAGCTCACAGGCGCGGGTGGAGCGCGATCGTCGTTCGGTGACCTCGTCGGCGGCGGCCAGCGCCAAGGTGAGTTCCTCACCGCAGACAGCGCCCACAGACAATCACTGACTGCGGCGTCGATGGTGTCGGCGCGCACCGACCGGCATGTTGGGGTGGCGGTGTGGTCTTGTCGGGCGTGAGCGCAGTCGTAGTAGTCGTGGCCTCCGGCCGAGTAGGTACTCATCGGGCGCCCGCATCCCCCGCAGAAGATGATGCCTTGGCATAGTGCGCCGCCCTCCCGGGGCGGTCGGGCTCCGGTGGTGGTGCGGTCCGCAGCGAGTTTCGCCTCGATAGCCAAGAACTGCTCCCAGGTGATGTAACCGTCATGGTGATCCAAGATGACCACGGGCCATTCGCGGCGGGGCAGCTCGGTCGTCTTGAGCCGGGTGGTAAATAGTGCGCTCGCCGTTCGACGACTGCGAGGCGCTCCTCGGGCATGCGAAAACGGCCCCCTCAAGCTCGGAAACTGTCCTGCGTGGCTTCTGGTGGGCGTCCACCCGCCAGTTGAACTCGGCGTCGACGGTGTTGCTTGGCCGACCCTGGGCGTCGGGTGCCGCTTCTGATGATCTTGAGGCGGCTTTCACGATCGACATGGCCAACTCGATCCACGAGACCTACGGACCCCCAAGACAAGAAGGGGGGCCACCCGGTTGTTGGCCGCGATGCGGAGGCGGATACCCGGATTGTCGCGTGAAGCCGATTAGTAGTTCTTCACGAAGAGTTCGGTCAGTTGCAAGATCCCGTTGTTGGCCAGCAGGGCTGCCACGTGTGGATGCGTCAAGGCCTTGGAAAGCGGCGCCAGGCGCCACGACGCCACCGAAAGCACGTCCCCGCCAGCGCGACCGGGGTCAGGCCCTTCACCTACAAGAACCGCAACAACGACCGCAGCCTCGTGGTCGTCGACTTGGAGGTGGCACCTTCGGACGATCTCATGGCGCTTCCTCCTTGGTCGACACCTCAAGTAGGAAGCCTCGCCCTGGGCGTTCGGATTATGCCGGGTCGATCCCGACCTCAACTCATCCGACCAGGGAAGATGTGCAGCGTATCGCCAAGACTCGGCATAATCCGATCCTCGGAATAATCCGACGACGTTATTCCCATCGCTACGTAGGTCAGTCCTTTAGCCCCGCACCCTCATCCATGTGCGTCTTGCCATGCTTGAAGGCATACGAGCGCCCACGCGGCAAGGGATGCATCTCGACGGCCGGAGGCCGCCGATTGATAGATGTGGTGCGCTGCCTGGCGCTCAACGAGACCAGAGTCCGCCAGGGAATCGACGCGGCCCAGGAGGCGATCTCGCTTATCTCCTCTGAACCATGCTCGGGCTGGTCCTCCGAATCCACTCTTGGGCCTGTCGATGATCATGCGGGGCACGGTTCTCTCGGCTGCCTGTCGTAGAGGGAATTTGGTGACGCCGTTCACGAGAAAGGTCTCTGCGTCAGCTGCGTAGGTGATGCCTACTACGTGCTCATCGAGCATCGGTACCCGCACTTCGACTCCCGTTGCCATCGATGCTTTGTCGACATAGGCCAGATTTAGATTGGGTAGGAACTGATCTCGATCAAACCTGAGTGCCTGATCCAGGGTTATCTGGTCAAGTCTTGCCGTCTGTGAATCCAGCTCCTCGTGGGCTTGTGACGCAGCCCCGGGGACGAGAGCGTCGAGTTCGTCGAACGTGAGTTGGGACATCATTCGCCAGTAGTGAGGTGGTCGCCGTTCTCCGACGGCACGGGCCAACTTCTGGAGGTTCCGTCTCGCACCATATGCCGGACCCGGCCGGGCTCCATACATCACTCCAGACGCTCTAGAGGCGACCATTCTCGACATGACAGGTGCCCTGGCCACCCGACGTGCAACGCCGAGGTTGCGGTGCCGCGGGTATCCCGCCCATAGCTCCTCGCCCCCAACCCCTGAGATCAGGACCTTGGAATCGCTGGCCTGGCACAGTCGATATAGCGTAATTGCGGCGGGATCTGCCACGGGATCATCGAAGTGCCGGCTAAGAGCGTCGACATCGCGATCTGCATCTATGTCGATGGTAATCTCGTTGAGGTTCATCGCGCTGCATCGACTGGCGACGTCACGCGCGAATACGGAATCGTCGGGTGCTAACTCCAATTTCTGCGCATCAGTCTCGTATGCCGCTGTCAATGCTTGGAGTGCCCCCACTTCATAGTGGTCCATCATCATGTAGCCGAGAAGGGTGGAATCGAGACCACCAGACAGTAAGAGCCCCACCGGAACATCACTTAGAAGCTGGCGTGATACTGCGCCGGAAAGCGCTGTGAAGAGGCTATGGGCGTCGAGGGGAGACTCTTGGGCAATCTCTCCCTCCCAGTAGCGCCAGGTCTTCGCAATACCGTTGCGAAATGATAGGGCGTGCCCAGGTGCAAGCTTCTTTATGTCTACCCAGGGAGTTCTGGGATGGGGGATCCATAGAAGGGTGAGAAACTGCGCAAGAGCGACGCGATCGATATCGTGTCGGACGTCAGGTTGGACTGCTAGGAGTGCTCGTGGGGCTGAACCCGCAGCAAGTCGTCCGTCAGAGACAGACCAGTAGAGGGGCTTGACCCCGAGTCGATCTCGGGCCAGCAACACTCGTCCCGCCTTCTCATCGACTATCGCGAAGGAGAATATCCCTTCGATGCGCCCGACAACTGCGTCCCCCCACTCGATATATCCACGGAGAAGAACTTCGGTGTCCGAGGTGGAACGAAACCTGTGACCTTTCCCGCTGAGTTCGCCCCGCAACAGCGGAGCGTTGTAGAGCTCGCCGTTGTACACGACGGTTACCATGCGCTCCTCATCGGTCATCGGCTGAGACCCATTCGGTGAAAGGTCCTGGATGCTGAGGCGACGATGAGCCACTGAGTATGGCAAAGCGCAATCGCGGACCGAGCGAAGCCCAGAGCCGTCTGGCCCTCGGCTCGCCAATGTGTCCGAGGCGGACCGTAGAATCGAATCGGGAACGCTAGCCCCGAAAACTCCCAACCAGCCGCACATCAGGTACCGATACCAGCCTCGGGGATCGGCCGTGCCCAGTCGCCGGTCGTTGTGCCCGAACCTGTTGGGATGACGTAGCCGCTCACCACTCGAGCCGCCATGACAAGGTCACCGGCAGCTGTCCGCCCCCTGAGTCGATCAGGTAGCGAGATGCGTGTCGAGTCTGCCCAAATCCCTGCGCCACGGTGCAGTCCTCAACCGATACCGGTCCCCCCAGGCCAGTGATCGCCAACCCGGCTGCCTGCTCGGCGATGTAGAGCCGGCTGACAACCTTGCAGCGCCCAGTGCCTGTCACCTCGTCCTCGACGAGTAAACTCCCCGGTGAGGCACTCCAACGGCGACGGTGTGTCGGCGAGCCATACAGCCGCCGGTAGCCGTCGTGGGAGCCCACAACTGTGATCCTACCTTCCTCGACGACCACCCGTTCCAGCGTGGGCCGCGCCCGCCGAGCTGCGCGGAACGTCCCCCAGACCTCGCTCTGGTCCTTACCGTCGACCTCGACTGTGCTGTGTGCTTGGGTGGATCGCTCGTAGGTGCGGCGTGGTCCCGGCTCGTAGGTCGATGTCGCGGTATCCACGACCACTTTCTGCCCGTCGAGGTACATCTCGAACGACAGGCAGCCGGCGTGGGCGTGCGCCGGAAGATCCCTCGGGGAGGGGACTCCAACGTCACAGATCATCTGAACCCTGTCGTCGGGGCGCAGCACGATATAGCCCGAATCGCCCAGTACCACCAAGGGACCGTTGGGAGGTGGACTCGGCTTCAAAGCGGCGATGCGATCTGCGCCTACCGGCACGGCGTCGTTGAATTGTGCTACCTCGCCGTCGCTGCCGACCATCGTGCCAAGCCAAGCACGCATCGCCTCGATCGATTTGGTGAGACTTTCCGAGGGCTGCTTACCCGCGGCGGCCAACAACGCTCGCACGTCGATCAGGTCCTCGAGGACCTGGCAATGATAAGACGGGGAACGTTCGTAGTGGCCCCCATCAGCCAAGACCTGTACGCCGAGCTGCCCCTCTAGCTGTGCCTTCGCGAACCCAACCAGGTCGTCGCGTCCGAGGAACACCCCCGCCCCGGCAAGTGCCTTCAGATTCTTCATGAGGTGGTTGCCGCCGACGTCGAGCTCAAGATGGGAGCGGACGTAACCCGCGTGCCAGGCGATCTGTCCGACCACATCGTCCTCGATCCCGGTGCCCTCTACGAGGGCGTCGAACACAGCACAGAGCATCCAAAGCCGCAGCGATGCAACATACGGCGACCAGGCGTCCCTGTCGCCGGCGGAGGTCGCAGACCTCCACGAACTCCAAAGGTTCGCGAATGCCGACCTCGACCAGTCCCTGTCGGTGCACCGACACAGTGCCCACGCCCATTCCATGTAGTGCAGATGGAACCGCCAAAGGCGCGAAGCGCTAGCCTGGTGCCAGTCGGCGGGATCGCCTAGACGGCGGTCCTCGCCGATGAGCGAGAAGTCACCAGCGGCTATGCGCCGTGGATCCCCATGGTCGAACCCGGCCGCCACTGGCTGATAGCCGCCGGGCCATCCGGGCGGATGTTCGTGGCGTGAGGAGATCGGGTGGGTTACGGTAGACGGCCAGCGGCGATCTGCCACTCTTAGCGTTCGCAGTCGCGCTCGGTGCGCGACCTGGGCTGGGCGAAGCTGGGCGACGGTCCTCGCTGTCAGCGCCGCCACTTCTAGAAATCCGGGGGCAACGCGGCCGGGCTGGCCTGCTGGGTCGTCTGGAGGGTAGGGCACATTCACCTTAGGAGCTTCGCCTCGGCCGAGATGCCGTCTGCGAACGAGCGAGGGGAGTAGCCGAGAGAACGGGCCGGTCCTATGTCGAATGCTTTGTCCTCGTCTAGTCGAAGAAGCTGCTCCACCTTCAGCCTCGGCTTGGATGCGAGCCCCTCGTAGAGTCGGACCGCTCCGATCGCCGGGCCGAGTGGGACCTGTACGATCACCGCACGCTTCCCCGTAGCGGTCGCTGCTTCGGTGACGATCCGACGCAAGGTGAGTGGGTCCGGCCCGGCGACGTCGAAGCTTCGTCCGATCGCGGCATGGCAGTCGAACGCGTCAACCACGAAGTCGGCAAGGTCGTCGACGTGCACAGGCTGCATCAGCCGCTCGCCGCCGCCAGGAAGCGGCACCAGGGTGCTTCGTCGCAAGAAGCGGAGCAACCTGGACATGTTGCGGTCACCTGGCTTGCCGTAGATCATCGTCGGCCGGACGATCGTCGTGTGCATGCTGCTGGCCTCGATTGCCTGCTCGGCTGCTATCCGCACTGCCTTCGAAGCTGCGGGCAAGGTCGTGAAGATAGCGGTGGTCGACACGAACAGCGCGCGGGTGATCCCGGCCTCTTCCGCGGCGGCAGTGATTGCCGGCGCGTGGCCGAAGCCGAGCGACGCGAGATTGACGAGCGCCTCCGCGCTCGACGACCTGAACGCGTCGTCGAGCCCCCTGGGATCGTCGAGGTCGCCGCCGAGAACCTCGGCGCCGAGGCCGGACACCACCGTGGCGGCGTTGGCGCTTCGCGCGAGCGCGACGACGTTATGGCCCCACTGCGCCAAGGCGACCAGCACCGACCTTCCGAGAAACCCACTTCCCCCGGTGAGCAGAACTCTCAAGCTTCCCCGCCTGGTACGGACACCGGCTCGCCGGTGAGGATCGACCCGACAGCAGCAAGGGTTGCCCTCGACACCGCGAGTGCCAACCCTGTCTCCTGCTGGCCGCCCGAGGAGTCCAGCGAGCGGGCAAAGGCCGACACCAACGCGGCGTGACCCTTGTCCTGACTCGCCGACCACACCTCCCGGTCATCCATGCGAAGGGACCGGAAGTCGTCGATCACCAACGTGTGGCCGCCGCCGAGCACCTCGACGCGTTCCTTGGGCGTCGCAGGATCGCCGCCGCTGCCGTAGCTCACGGTCGCCAGCGAGCCGTCGGCAAAACGTGTAGCAACCACGACATCAGTCCCGCTTAGCGACTCGCCGTCGCGCCCCGCCATCGCGGACACCTCAACCGGGGCGCAGCCAGCAAGCGCCGAGCAGGTATCGACGAAATGGCAGACCTCCCCTAGGAGACGCCCGCCTTGGCGGCGGTCAGAGTACCAGTGCGATATGGGAACTCGACCCGCGTTGACACGGTAGGTGATCAC
>JAKAZH010000067.1 GCA_021815935.1 Actinomycetes bacterium | reverse complement strand
ATATGGCATACCCGTTGTCCGCTACGACGAACAGCACGGGCAGGTGAAGCGTGCAAGCGGAGCTCAAGCTTTCCCAGAACTCCCCTTCGGAGGTCGCTCCCTCGCCGAGGGACACGTAGGTGATCTCGTCTCCTTGTGCCTCGCAGCCTGGCAGGCCGGGTAACCGGGCGATGTAGCGTCCGGCTTCGGCGCAGCCGACTGCGGGAAGGCACTGGCTGGCGGTGGCCGACGACTGAGTGACGATGTTGAGCGCCTTGCTCCCCCAGTGACACGGCATCTGGCGTCCACCAGACGCCGGGTCCTCGGCGGATCCCACCGCTTGGAGGAGCATCTCGTACGGGCTTACACCTAGGGCCAGGACGAGCGCCCGGTCCCTGTAGTACGGGAAGAACCAGTCGTAGGCGGGGCGGAGATACCGTGCCAAGCCGAGCGCCAGCGCTTCGTGGCCGGCCCCGGAGATCTGGAAGAACACCCTGCTCTGCTTTTGCAGGGAGATCTCTCTGTCGTCTAGGAACCGCGAGATCAGCGCAAGCCGGAAGTCCTCTAGAAGTTCCGACTCGGGGACGTCTGTTGAGTCCGACATTCGCACCTAAAGTTCCTGTAGAGGTTTAGAGTCAGCGGGGTTGTGTGACCATCATCAGCAAGGCCCCCAGAAACAATAGGTCGCTTGCGGCGGCCGCCCATGCCAGGCGCGTTGCGTGCACCCGCAACTCGTCGGCGGGGGTTGTCTTCGAGCGAAGCCGGGTCTCAGTTGGTCGGACCACAGCGAGAAGCAGGGTCCCAGCGACAAGCCATATCACCATGCCTGCGATCGCCCAAAGCTGGCTGTACTCGGATCCGCCGGGACGGACGGCCATAGCCGCTATCCCGAAGACCGGCGCGACGATCACCCCGAGCGATGCCGACGTGCGCCCGGAGAGGTAGCGACTCAGTTCGTCGACGTTGCCTCCCCTGGCGATCGCCCCGTAAGCCCCGCTCAGCGCTACCGACGCGAAGCCGATTACGGCGAACGTGACGTGCAGAGCAACGAGGACATCGTAGATCGCCGGGTGTCCCGTGGGAGCTCCGACTGATCCCAGCAAGGCCACGTGGTGCATCTGGCGGGTTACTACGGCATCCCTTGCGGTATCAGGAGGCCGCACCCTCTGAGGCCGCACCCTCTGAAGCCGCACTCTCTGAGGCCGCACCACCCGGCTCGCCTCGCCCCGGGAGGCCGAGTGACTCCAAGGCGAGGTTGCGAAGGTGGCGGTAGTCGACTTTGCCACTCGGGGATCGCCCAATGCTGTCCACCACGACGAGACGCCGCGGGGCTTTGTAGCCGGCGAGAGTCCGCCGGGACCACTCGCCAAGATCGGCGAGTGCGGGGGCCTCCGGCCCAGCGGGCTCGACGACAGCTACGACCATCTCCCCGAAACGGTCGTCGGGGACTCCGACGACGACGGCGTCGGCGACTCCTGGGTGAGTCACGAGCGCCTGCTCGACCTCCTCGGGGAAGATCTTCTCTCCCCCGCTGTTTATGCACACCGAGCCTCGCCCGAGCAACTGCAACGACCCGTCGGCTGACACCGTGGCGTAGTCGCCCGGCACGCTCCAGCGCTCCCCGTCGATGATCCTGAATGTCGCCGCCGTCTTCGTCTCGTCCTTGTAGTAGCCGATCGGTCCCCGTCCCCGGAGGGCCACCTGGCCCCTCTCCCCCGAGCCGGGCTCGACCAACTTTCCGTCGTCGCTGATCACCACCGTGTCGGCGCCTAAGGAGAAACCGGCGGTGCCGGACACCCCCGACACGGTGGAAGTCGAGCGGGCGATGCCGATCGCCTCGGACGAGCCGAGCGTGTCGACGAGCACCAGGCGCGGATTGTGGCGGAGCAACCCTTGCTTTGTCTCGGCCGACCAGATCACGCCGGAGCTCACGATGAGCCACAGCGACGAAATGTCCCAGCGGCCGGGCTCGGCGTCGAGCGCCGCCAGGATGGGTTTGGCGAACGCGTCCCCGACGATCGACATCTCGGACACCCGCTCGGCAGCGACCAGGTCCAGCAGCGCGACCGGATCGAAGTGCCGTCCCTCGGGCATCAGGATCGACCCGGCGCACGCCATGACCGACATGGCGGTGAAAAGCCCGGTTCCGTGCATGAGCGGAGGGCCGGGAACGAGACGCCCCGGAGGATGGCGCAGAGGACCTTTGAGCATCTCCCGCACGTCGTCAAGCGTGCCGTCCTTCGGGTAGCGAACCCCGCCGGTGCGGTTCAGGACGTCGAAAAGGTCGTCTTGGCGCCACATCACCCCCTTCGGCATGCCGGTCGTGCCGCCCGTGTAGACGAAAAGGAGATCGTCACCGCTTCTCGGGACGTCCGACGCGAGAGCGCCACCCGAAGCGGCAGCATCCTCGTACGGCACCGCCCAAGGCGGGCAGTCGAACCCTTCCTCGCCGACCCACAGCCACACGCGCACCGTCTGAAGCTTGTCTTTGATCGCCTCCACCCGCCCTGCGAACGAGGCGTGGAAGACTACCGCCTCGGCATCACAGTTCTCCCATAGGTAGAGAAGTTCCGCTTCGCTGTAGCGGTAGTTGGTGTTGACAGGTACGAGGCCCACCTTGAAGCAGGCGTACACCGCCTCGATGTACTCGGGGCAGTTGTACAGGTACTGGGCCACCTTGGCGCCTGACTTGAGGCCCGCTCTTTCGAGCGCACCGGCTGCGTTCGTCGCCCGCCGGTCGAGCTCGCGCCACGACAGCCTCCGGCTGCCCTGCGCTACGGCGAGGCGGTCAGGGAACAGATCGGCGACAACCTCCCAGACAGCGGAGAAATTCCAATTGCTTCCCCGGGACGTCACGAGTGATGTTGCACGTCGCTGACCAACCAGCGCGACGGTTCGCCCACACGCTCGACCAGGATCCCCTGGTTGCGCAGGTAGTTGAGATGAGCGAGCGTCTCGCCGGTCGCGGCGCGGCGCATCCACCCACGTATCTGGTCCCACGGCCGGCTCCATGTCATGGCCCCGGCGATCTCCCAGGTGGTGTCCTTGCCGGATTGAATCGCATCGAGCACCTCGTCGAAGCGCTCGCTGTGGTGCTTCTTCAACTGCGAAACCCGTCCCTGAAGATCGACGAATCGGTGCTCGTGAGCAGGAAGAACCTCGTCCGCGTCGAAGGCTCCGACCTTGTCAAGCGACATCAGGAAATCACCGAGGGGATCAGCTCCGGCCTGGGGATGGAAGGAGATATTCGGGGTTATCCGCGGGAGTACATGATCCCCGGACAGCATCAGCCGGTTCGAAGCCTCGTAGAGGCAGATATGGCCCGGCGAATGGCCAGGCGTCCAGATAACCGTGAGGTCCCAGCCTGGGATTCCGGCCTTGTCGCCGTCGTTGACCATGACGTCCGGCGGCACCGCCCACACCCAGGAGCGGATCGGCATCGACGCGTCGCGAAGCTCCGCTATCTCCTCTTCGGGGGCCCCGTCCCGGCGAAGCATCACCCCGATCCTCTCCAGGAGATCGGACGGCTCGTCGTAGCGGTCCTGGATAAGCGCCGCATCGGCCGGGTGTAAAGCGACCCAGGCGCCTGACGCCTCACGGATACGGCCCGCGAGCCCGTAGTGGTCGGGGTGGATGTGGGTGACCACGACGCCACGCACATCGGATATCGAGAAGCCGGCGGTCTCGACGCCGGCGACGAGCGTCTCGTAGGCTTCGTCGGTGTTCCAACCCGCGTCGACCAGGTAGGCGCCGTCCGGCGTCTCGAAGAGGTAGACGAGAACGTAGCGGAGCGGGTTGTTCGGGATCGGGACCGGGAGGCTCCACAGCCCGGGACGGACCACCTCGACAGGCGGGAGCGGCGGCAAGCCGCCATCGGAGTCACCTTTTCGGGCGTGGTTTGCTTGGGGATCACTCATTCGGCGTCACGCATCTGTATCGACCATCACAAGCCAGCTTGCCACGTAGGGCGCCGTCGGCGCCTCTTCGCCAACCCGGCGATCGACGTGCTGGCAACCCGCCCGGTCTCTTGCGTAGATTGCCGGGATGGCCGCAGTGCAGATACGCCAGATGCGGAGGCTGCCCGGCCGGCGGACCTTCGTCGACGTGCCCTTTCGCATTCACGGAGGAAACCCGGCGTGGATCCCGCCCCTTCGCATCAGTGTCTACGACCGGCTCTCCCCGAGGCATCCGGCCACGGCGCATCAAAAGACGGCGCTGTGGGTAGCCTTCCGTGACGGGCGACCCGTCGGTCGAGTCGCCGCATGCATCGACAGCCAGTTCAACACCTACCACTCTTGCAACTGGGCGTGGATAGGGTTCTACGACTGCTTCGACGACGCCGAAGCATCCGGCGCGCTCTTCGACGCTGCGTGCACATGGGCGCGCCTCGGCGGGGCTGACACTGTCATAGGGCCAGCCAACTACACGACCAACGACGAGCTCGGACTGCTCGTCGAGGGATTCGAGGACCCCGCAGCGCTGCTCACGCTGGAGAACCCCCCGTACTACGAGCGTCTTTGGACCAGCTACGGCTGGGAGCAGGCGATGGACCTGTGGGCGTGGCGTTTCGAGCGGTCCGCGACGAACCTCTCCGAACGCCAGCAGAGGACCCTCGCACGTATCGAAAAGCGCGCCGGGGTTCGGGCCAGAAGCATCGACATGTCCGACTTCGACGCAGAAGTGAGCCGCTTCTTCGAGATCTACAACGCTGCGTGGCAGAACAACTGGGCGTTCGCGCCGATGCCGGAGCCCGAGATTCGCCACCTGGCACGACAGCTCAAGACGGTGATCCGTCCAGAGTGGGCGTTCGGCCTGGAGACTCTCGACGGCACCGTCGTCGCAGTATGCCTCGCCGTCCCGGACCTGAACCAGGTGATGCGCAAGGTTCGAAGCGGAAGGCTGGTCCCGCTCGGCTGGTACCCGCTCGTCCGAGAATCCAAGACGGTCACACGGGCGAGGGTCTGGGCGCTCGGGGTCCGCCCGGACTACCAGCATCTAGCTCTCGGCCCCCTCCTCTATAGAGAGATCGTCGAGCGCCTGATGGCCGACGAGCACATCGAGACTGCGGAAGCCTCCTGGACGCTGGCAAGCAACCACCAGATCAACGATCAGCTGGCAGCGATGGGCGCCAAGCGGTCGAAGGTCTGGCGTCTCTACCAGCTGCGGCTATGACCGGGCTTGCCGCGCGCTGCTGTCGCCCGCGACCTCGTCACGTGCCCGCTCGAATGCCGTAAGGGCTTCGGAGATGTCGGCTTCGGTGTGGGTCGCCATGACAGACGTGCGAAGCAGCGCCTTGGGGACCGCGGGAGGTATCGCGCAGTTCGTGTAGACGCCGTGCGACAAAAGCGCGTTCCACAAAAGGCCGGCTTGCCACACGTCGCCCACCCACACCGGCACGATCGCGCTTCCCGAAGAGTCGCCGACATCGAAACCGAGGTCGGCCAGACCGCTGCGAAGCTGCCCGGCTCTCGCCAGCACCGACTCGCGACGCCAGTCCTCCTCGCGGGCGATCCTCCCAGCCTCGAGCGCGGCGGCAAGCGCGGCAGGGACCCCCGACGCCGTGAACATGAGCGGCCTGCAGGTGATCGTCAAGTAGTCGATGACCTCGCGCGGGCCGGCCACGAAACCTCCGCAGCTCGCCAGCGACTTCGAGAAAGTACCGACGACGAGGTCAGCTTGAACCCCCGCGGCGGCTGCCGTGCCGGCGCCGCTCGGCCCTACCACCCCCAAGGCGTGAGCCTCGTCCACGAGGAGCCGCGCGCCGAAGCTGCGACATATCGACGCTATCTCCGTCAAAGGAGCCGAGTCACCCTCCATCGAGTAGATACCGTCTACGGCCACCATCACACCCCCCGACGCCGGCTGCTCCCGCCAGCTGCGCAGAGCACGTCGCAGGCTGTTCGGCCTGTTGTGGCGGAAAGCCCGAAGCGTCCCGGCGGAGTAGCGGGCCCCGTCGACGAGGCTGGCGTGGGCCGCCGAATCGACGACGACCGCGTCGTCGGGCCCGATCATCGACCCGAGCAGGCCCAGGTTCGCCACGTACCCGGTCGTGTAGACAAGCGACGCTTCTGCGCCCATCCAGTCGGCGATCAGCTCCTCGAGCTCGGTGTGCATCGGCAGGGTCCCGTTGAGCAGACGGCTCCCCGTCACACCGGTCCCGTACCGATCGACTGCGTCGCGGGCCGCCCGGCGCACCCTCGGATCCGCGGTAAGACCGAGATAGTTGTTCGAACCGAGCATCACGACCGGGCGCCCCTCGAATACCGAGCGGGGCCCTACCTCACCTTCGACAGCACGGTAGAAAGGAAGGAGGCCCATCGACTGGGCCCCTCGCCATTCTTCGAGTCGGGGATCGGCAGCCTTCGCGAAAACGTCGGCCTCGGGTTTGACGGTGCCGTCGCTTTCGTGCCCCGCCGCATCGTCATCCACTATCGGGAGCGCTCCATTCGCCAACAGTTCAACCAGCGGTCGCTATACGAGCCGACATTGTAACGAAGTCACGGGCCCAGGCAGCCTCGAAGAAGGTTGCGGGTCCTTGGACTGTGGAAGCCACGAGCTTCGATCCGTTCGCCGGGGCCGCTAGTCCGCCCGGCGGGGGGTTGTACGTCGCCAGGACGGTCCAGTTAGGGTTGATGTCCAGCTGCATCCCTCGAATCGCTCCGGCAGCCACGAGCAGCTGCGCCAACTGCAACGGTGCCAGGGACGGGCCGGTGACATACACGAGGGCCCCGTCCGCCGTTATGCCCAGGCCGGAGCGCCACTGGTTCTCGATCCCGGCGCCGACGCAGGTGTTGACACCGCAGGTCGCCCCCCAGTCCAGCCAGTACGGAGTGGACGCCAAGGCCGTCGGTTGGCCGTTGGCTACCAACGGAACGAGGTTCTGGCGGACACCGACGACGTTTGACGTCATCGAAACGTCGGATCCCCAAGCGCCGATGTTGACCGACCCGTCGGAGTAGATGACCAGCGATGCGCCACCGGTGACGAGCGGGTAGATGACCTTTCCCTCCGTGTAGTAGCCACCGTGAGCTACCGACATCATGAAACCACCGTTGAAGGCCGCCACGAGCGACGCTGCCTGCGCCGGCAGGACCGGCGCCGTGAAAATGTACGGCCCGCCGCCAGGGCTGAGGGACCCGGAGTACAGCCGTGCGGAAAGCAGCCTGGTGTCCATCCACGCTACCCCGGCAGCGGTGCTGCCTCCCGGAGGGACGAGGTTCGTCTCGTAGATAGCCGGGGTGCCGCCTACCGTTCGCCCTGCCGGCGTCCAGACTCCCTGGCCTTGCACGCCGGCTCCCCCTATCGGGGTGACCGACGCCGGCGCCGGGAGCGGGGTGATCGTCGGCACGGCAACCGTCGCCGACGTAGTCGAGGTGGACGACGTCGAGGTCGGGTTGGCGTGCGCCGCCGTCGGGGATGTCGAGGCCTGCGACGTACCCGCCGCCTGCGGGGTTCCAGCTGCCGACGCGGATTTGGCGCCTCCAGATCCCCCACCGCACGAGGCAGCTGCCAGAGCGCATGCGCCTGCCAGAACCAACCAGGACCCCCGTTGGGGACGAGTGTTTCGAAGCACCGCCCGACGATAGGCGCCGCGACGCCGCAGTGGGCAGCACCCGACCGCACCAGCCCCTGCGCCCCACGCCCGGCAACCCCGCCCCACACCACGCCCCACACCACGCCCCACACCACGCCTGGCGTCGGCTCGAAGACCTAGGATCGGCGCATGTTCGATCTCCTTGTCAAAAACGGCCTGGTCGTGGACGGGACCGGCGCAGCAGCGAAGCACGCTGACATAGCGGTGTCTGAGGGACGCGTAACCGAGATAGCAGCCCCCGGCTCGATCGTGGAGTCTGCCGGCAGGGTGATAGACGCGACCGACCTCGCGGTTTGCCCCGGCTTCGTCGACATCCACACCCACTACGACGCCCAAGCGTTCTGGGACCCGACGCTCAGCCCGTCGCCCCTGCATGGGGTGACGACGGTCGTGGGAGGAAACTGCGGTTTCAGCATCGCACCGCTCACCGGGGACGCCGCCGACGCCGACTACCTGATGCGGATGCTCGCGAGGGTTGAGGGGATGCCTCTCGAATCCCTCCAGCAGGGGCTGAGCTGGGACTGGAGGACCACGGAGGACTTCTTCGACCGTCTCGACTCGACGCTGGGCCCGAATGCCGCTTTCATGGTCGGCCACTCGGCTCTGCGCCGGGCGGTGATGCACGAAGCCGCCGTCGGCTCGACGGCAACCCCTGAGCAGCTTGACGCCATGAAAGGCCTCCTGCGCAAGGGCCTCGCCGCCGGAGCGATAGGTTTCTCGTCGACGTGGTCGCGGACCCACAACGACCACAACGGCGATCCGGTACCGTCGCGCCACGCCACCTCGGACGAGTTAGTCGAACTGTGCTCGGTCGTCGGCGAGTTCCCGGGGACGACCCTCGAGTTCATCCCGGCACCTCCCCCCTTCGAGGAGAGCAACTTCGAGCTGATGGCAGCTATGAGCAGGGCTGCAAACCGTCCGATCAACTGGAATGTCCTAGCCGTGTACTCTCGAAACGCGGAAGTCGTCGAGCGCCAGCTGGCAGGAAGCGACCTGGCGCGAGCCCTCGGAGGTCGTGTCGTAGCGCTCACCTTGCCCGACAGCCAGCGCAACCGCCTCAACTTCAAGAGCGGCTTCATCCTCGACATCCTTCCGGGCTGGGACAAGCTGATGGCGCTCCCCGACACGGAGAAGCTCATGATGCTCGCCGATCCGATAGGGCGGCTGCGCATGGACGAGTTGGCTCAAAGCCAG